>JANYLE010000469.1 GCA_025363795.1 Mariniphaga sp.
CGAACAACCACTCAGTCTGTTTAAAGCGCAGTACAAATAATTTTGTGCAGAATCGGGTCTGTCGGTTTTTTGTGAGCTATTTTTGCAACGATTTTTTGGTGAGTTCCTTTTTTGTTATTTTCACAGATCTTTAGAAAGCTATTACTTTAAAGATGAAATAGCCATGATTGTAAAATCTCAATACGGAATGAAAATTCTCATCATGTCGATTCCGTTTGACCTTAGAAAGACAAATTAGATACAGATGAAAGGCTTTATTTGGATTTTTGCTTTATTGCTCACCGTTGCAGCCGCATTTTATCAGCGTCAGACCGGACCGACACTTCCTGTTACAACAGCGATTAATACTGGGATCCAGAGATTTCCGGTGGAATTTCCGAGGTCATTTGCCGGTAAAGGTGATTGTCCGATTGTTATTCGGATATCAGATATTTCAGTGAAAGGGTTTTTAAGTTATCGCAAATATCCAACCAGGGATTCAATGACTAAGGTTACGCTGGTGAGGCAAGGTGATCAGTTGGTTGCGAAACTTCCAAATCAGCCGCCAGCCGGTAAAATTGAATATAAAGTTGAACTTGAAAAAGATGGGACTTCTTTAGTAATTGATCCGGAAACACCTATTGTGATCCGTTTCAGGGGCGAAGTTCCTGCAACAGTTTTGATTCCGCATATTATACTCATGTTTCTGGCGATGTTCTTCAGCAATGTGACAGGGATATATGCCATATTCAGAATTCGTCACTATAGATATTTGGCGCTGGTCACTTTTGCGATCTTGTTTGTTGGTGGTATGGTGTTTGGCCCTATTGTTCAGAAATACGCATTTCATGAGTGGTGGGCGGGTGTTCCATATGGCTGGGATCTCACTGATAATAAAACATTGATTGCTGTTCTGGCCTGGCTATTGGCAGTGGTAATGATCCGGAAAAGGAGTGCTGCCTACTGGATTATTCTTGCCTCTTTAATCACCATTGCTATTTTCACCATCCCTCACAGCCTTTATGGAAGCCAGCTGAATCAGGAAACCGGGAAAATCATTCAGGGAATAATCCCCTCATATTTGCAACTATTATAAGATATAACACATCTCTTGGATGTAACCTTAAGATAATGGAACTGGTTACAAACAGCTTTTAAAAAACAAATCAAATTCGGATGAAAAAAATTACTGCTTGCTTTTTATTTATAGTGCTGTCAATAAGTGCTTATTCTCAATCTGACAATTGGTACTTCTCCTTTTCGATGGGTGGATCGTTTCCTTTAGGAACCTTTGCAAAGACTGATTTGAACAATCCGGAGTCGGGTTATGCCAGGAATGGTTTTGCCCTTGTCCTCGATGCAACTTACCCGTTAAATAACCACTGGGGTTTAAAAGGAATGACATTGATGAGTACGAATCCTGTCGATCGCAACTGGTTGGGAACAAAACTGGAGAAAAGGATGGAACCCTTTGTAACTGTTGCAGATGTCGATCGTCCGGATCTTTCGCTCAGGGCAAATTCATGGATGCGAAATTCATTACTGGCAGGACCTGTCTATACAATCAATTTCAACCGGGTTTATTGGGATTTACAGTTGCTTGGCGGAATGAATGTTACCTACCTTCCACAACAGAAGTTGATCTATGACAAACCAGCCAACAACTGGTACTACCTCGATAAAAATACTTCGTCAACGAATGTTTCATATGGTCTGCTTGCCGGGACAGCCCTCCGTTTCCCGGTTACAGATCGGGTTAATCTAAAGGTTGGGGTTGATTATTTCCGGTCAAGGGCGCAAATTAAATATGAGCAAACCAAAGTTACCCGGTCAGGTACAAACGAAACGATTCAAAAACTTGGATCAGGCAGCAGCACAGTTCCCATCGAAATGCTGTCGGGAACGATCGGGTTTGTCTATTACCTTAATTAGGTCTTACATTACTACAAAGTTTCCGCACATCACTACGCAACATCCAGGTATCCCTATGAATGTTTTGCGTTTCACTACGAAACACTTACGCATCACTTTGACGGTTCTATATATCACCATGAAATCCCAACGTATCATTATGAAGCTTCTTCGTATCACTATGGAATCCCTACGTATCATTACGAAGCTTCTTCGTATCACTATGAAATCCCTACGCATCACTACGAAGGAGCTTCGTAGTGATGCAATAATTAAATTTTGCAACTGCAAAGTATTTCTATTTCGTCAAAACGCTTTTTTACTTCATAAAAGCGCTTTGTTACTCTAAAAAAGTCATCTGTTATCCCATGAAGTCATGAAGAATATGCTGTCAATAAGTTTATAAATATTTAATTATCAACATGTAGCGCAGGAAATGAATCGCCGTAATATTGGTAGCTGCTTACTTTGCCTTTCAAGTTCATTTGCAGGCAGATCAACTGATGACCAATTTCATATTGGCTTTAGCAATCAAGTGATGAAAAATAGCGATGACAAAAAAAGGACTTCATGTGGTCTGTAAATCAACCGGCATGAAGTCCTTCTGACGTTTGTAGTTCTTCTAATTAATCGCCTTATCCAGTTTATTCAATATTGGTTTCACCGAAATCTTCGAGCCAACGGCTCCCTCCATCCAGCGTTGCGGGATAATTCTTCCCTGCATATAAATACGGTCGATCTCGTTGGGGAAACTTTTTCCGCTCAGGTGCTCTTCCAATTGGAATTCAATGATCTGACCGTAAGAATAGGCGGCAAGGTAGAGCGGGTTGGAGATCATATGCGAATAGATGCCTAAAATAGGCTCATCCTTAATCCCAAATACAGGAGAAAAGTAAGTATTCCAAACCTCTTTTGTGATGGTTTGAACAGCCCCTTTTAGCTCACCAGCTGTGGCTTCAGGATGGGCATACAGCCATTTCCAGATTTTCATATCGACCAAACCAACGCCCATAATTTCCATCAGCGACCATGCGGTATCCAGGTTGTCAAGCTTTTCCTGATCAGGGTTCATATTATTGTACCCAAGCAATTTCAGGTCGCGGCTTTGAAAGATAAAAGCAAGCGCCTCGGTGAAAGCCGTATTCGGAACACCATTCAGAAGGTAATGGTCAATATCATAAAGCGAAATTGTCTGTTCCACATTGTGTCCAAATTCGTGAACGGCAATATTGTATCCTTTATAATCCATGCCGGTTTCGGGAATCCGGGTACGTAAATGGGCTTTTTCACCCTTCATCTGTGCGCCCCATGCATGCCCTGAACCACGTGCCGGATCGACCGCTATTTTGGCAGATAAATAGGCGGCCCTTTCTTTCGTCCATCCCAGTTTAGCCAACATGTTAGGCATATCGGCTTCGAATGCTTTAGGATTGGGGTAACGTGAAGTCGTCTTTGCATTTAACTCTTCCTGTGGGATTATACTGCGGGCTTTAAAACCATCGTACCAGATATCATAAGGGCGCAAGCTACGACCAAGACGTTTTTCGATAATTGACCCAACTTTTGCCAGTTGCGGCGAACGAAGGTATTCGTCAAAGAGAATTTCTACCTCTTCCTGCGGAATTTCCATCTCACCTGAAAACTTCCTTAGAATAAAGGTATTCATTTCAGGACTGTAAGCGTCAATGGCCTTTTCAGCTTTGAAATTATTAATAATCTGTTGGTAACGTTTGTCTGGTTCAGCAGCACAAACGATCTCTTTGCCATTTTCGAATACCTTATTCGAGAAAGGTGCCCATTCTAAATTGGGATTATTAATTACTTTCTCCGGAATATCCTGGTTGATAATCCTGTTCATGACCTTGTAAATCATCTCCTGTTTCTCAGGGCCATTGTCCTTGTTTCCATAGTTGGCTTTGATCTCGTCGCGAAGATTCCAGTGGGAGAGGAGTACCATCTTGTCTGGGAAGAGCTGTTTGCCTGAATCGGTACGTAACTTGCCCATCTCAATATTGTACTCCGAAATATATATGTCGGCATCTGCATTGGCTTTGGAAGCGGCCTGCTGAAGCTCAGCCGGAACACGCGAAACAAAAGTATCCCCAAGCCGTACCATTGCCCATTCTTTGCGGGTGGTAGTCTGACCAAACTTCTCCTTCTCTTCGAGTGTATAGTAGGGGAAGTTGAGTGCAATCGTGAAAGCAATTTTGTTGGCAAAAAGATCGGAGATGAAGTGCGATCCAATTGAATAACCGCTGAACTCCTTATCAATTTCCAGCATCGGACCATTCTTCAGATCAACATTTTCTCTCAGATCGAGCGATATCTTGTTGAAATGGCCAAAGATCGATTCGAAATTTTTGCTCACCTTGTCAAACAGCAACTCCCGTTCTGCCGGATTAACGATATAATTCAATTTGCAGAACGCGGCGAAATCACCGGGAGTGCCATCCTCTGCCCGCCAAAGTGAGGCGGCATGTTTAACTCCCTTATCAAGTCTTGCTAAATTTGGGGCATCAACCTTAGGTTTAAGACTATCAATAACTTGGTTAATAGTCGTTTCTGGAATGAAAAGCCCGGAGGCTTTCTTAGTCTCTTTAGGAGCCGGCCCGGCGCAGGCCGATATTCCTGCGAATAGTAGTATCATTAATCTTTTCATAAATTTTTTGCATAAAGATAGAAAATCCGGTTATTCAAAAACTAATATCCACATCAATTGTATTCTGTTTATTTACATTATATTTGGATCAATGTTTTACCTTGGCTCAATAGCAGGAATCTTACCTTATCTTCTGGCGTTCTCCTTTACAATCGTTTTGGGTAGTCATGCCAGTTTGCCATTATTTAAGTCAGAGGCTACTGCTGCATCCAAAAACGAAATCCCGAAGGAAAAACACATTTCTGCGGGGAATCTGAAAAGCTTTATTGTCGACAACCAGGTTATTGCAGAGAAAGTAATTCCATTTTTAATGCCCTTTGTTACCACAACGAAGGTTCTTGGTTTTTACCTGTTTCGGTTATCTGATTCTTCAGAACCTGGAATTTCGCGCCTGCGGGCTCCTCCCTTCTTTTTATATTAATTATTGATTATTTTCGAATGTCAGGTTGGTGGATTGAATCGGTTGATCTGCTTTCCTGCAATTGCGGAACTTTACCAAAGTTCCTGATTTATTGATTATCATGAATTTATAATTCTTTAAAATGAAGAGATTTCTTTTAGTATTACTAATAGTAAATTGTTATGCCTTTCAGGTGTTCGCACAATCTGCTGTTATAGCGGGTGTCGTTAGCGGCGTTGATGGCAAACCTATTGAGGATTCGTATGTTTCCATACCTTCAAAAAATATTTCCACCGTTACCGACCGGAACGGAAAATACGTGTTAAAGGGCAACTTTTCGGGACAACAAACGATCAGGGTTAGTTATTCAGGTTATAAAACAAATGAAAAGCAATTTTTAGTTGCCGCAGGTACGAATAGCATTGATTTTGTGCTCGAACAGGCAGTAATTGACCTGAACGGAATTGTTGTTACTGCTACTCGTTCGGGTCGGCCATTAAAGGACGTACCTATTCATACACAGGTAGTATATGGCACCGAATTACAAAAAACAGATGCAAATAGTTTAGGGGACGCACTTACAGGTTATTTCCCCGGTATCGACTTTAGAAACCTCTCCGCCGGTTCGGGAGGGAGCAGTATTCAAATGAATGGTTTTGGTAATAAATACCTTCTGATATTAGTTGATGGTGAGCGCCTTAATCCTGGCGATACCAAGGATAATGTCGATTTATCCCGAATCAACACCGAAAATATCGAAAGGATTGAAATTGTCCGCGGAGCTTCTTCTGCATTGTACGGTTCGGATGCCATTGGAGGTGTGATCAATATCATCACTAAAAAGAATGCGAAAGCATGCGAGGGATCAATCGGAACACGTTTCTCGGATTATGGCGAACAGCGCTATTTTGTCGATCTTGGATTGAAAAGCGGTGGACTTACATCACGTACTTCGGCCGTTTATAACAAGCTGGACGGCTGGGATATTAACCCTGAAGAATTGGGAAAAACAGTTGAAGCAACTAAAAATTACACACTCAGCCAGCGTTTCGGTTACCAATTTTCCGATCGGTTGAATGCTACCGGAGATTTTAGCTATTTCAGACGTATTGATTACAATTCAACACCATTACTGGAGGATCGCAGGTATGAAGATTATAGTGGTCGCATATCTGCAAACTATAAACTTTCGGACGCTCATCAGCTCGAGGGAGTTTGGTATGCTGACCATTACATGTCCTATAGTCTTGATATGCCTACAGTAGGACAGGACACCAAACATTATGACAAAACATTTAACTCAGGCCGATTACAGGATAATATCAAACTATCCACCAACAATTCTTTGGTAGCCGGTGTCGAATATAATAAAGATAATCTGTTTTCTGCCAACGGTTTATCTGACGGAAAGACTGCACAAGCGCTGATTATTTTTGCTCAGGATGTGTGGGATCTTTCTCCTTTACTGACTGCTGTTGCCGGTGGAAGAATGACTTTTCATTCTGAATATCATGAAAATACAACATGGCAGTTGGCAATGAATTACCGTCCCGGAGCGTTTAATCTTCGCGGGGCATTTGGTCGTGGTTTTCGTGCCCCAACACTTAAAGAGTTGTACATGGATTTCAATGTCCCGGGAGCACCGATAAAAATTATTGGTAATCAGAGTCTCAAGCCTGAAAATTCCAATTATTACAGTCTGTCAGCAGAATACGCCCATGGCAAATTTAATGCATCCGTCATTGGTCAGTATAACAACCTGAATAACCTGATTACGGAAGTATTTGCACCAACCAATACGAACATTCCTCCATATATCTATCAATATCAGAATATTTCAAAAGCTGAGATGCTGAATGTTGAATTGCTTTTTAACTACCGTCCGATTCCCCAGCTGAAATTTACAGGCGGTTATACGTGGACCAAACCTTTGACCAAACAAAGTGAGGCGGCAATTAACCGTTTTGAGGCTAGGGAACATGCTGCTGTGCTCACCGGTGAGTATTCGGTTCTGAATGGCAAGTACAGGCCAACGATTACACTGCAGGGCAAATACTATGGGGATGATAATATCACCTGGACTGACGCACGGGGACAGAATACGCCGGTTAAATTGAGTGAATACTACAACTGGAAATTGACTACTTTGCACCGTCTTACAAGGTGGGCAAGTGTAACCGCCGGAATAGATAACCTTTTTAACTATACTGATCCGCGTTATTTCACCAGCATGTCTCCGGGCCGACGCTATTTCGCCGGTTTGAGATTTAATTGGTAGATGCCAACAGGTAATATTATGGAGGAGAGAAAGAATAAGACGGAGAATATGCTTACCGGATTACCTTTGCCTCCTTCGCTATTTGAAACTGATAAATTTAAAATTGAAACAAAAATGAAAAAAATTGGATTACTATTTATTAGCTTATTGTTGATTAGTAATTGGTTATGGGCTGCTCCAGCAGAAGGGAAGAAGCAGCAGCATTTTTT
>JANYLE010000476.1 GCA_025363795.1 Mariniphaga sp.
GCCATCGATAAAATTCCCTTTTTACCCTGGCAGAACTCGGCTGCAAGAACGGCTCCGAATGCAAGCCCTTTTCTGCTGTAAGCACTATGGGTAATTTCGATAAAATCCACTTCTGAGTTGTAGTTGACTGTATGGATACCGGGAACGTTACCTTCACGTATGGGTGTGATATGTAATTCGTGATCTGATTTTGGCTCGTTAATGGTCCAATTTGTCTTTTTATCGTTGATGGCGATGATGTCATTTGCCAATGAAATAGCTGTTCCGCTTGGTGCATCCAGTTTCTGAGTATGGTGAACCTCTGTCATGCTTACGTCATATTGTGGGAAGTCTTTCATGACCGTTGCCAGGTGTTTGTTCAACTCAAAAAAGATGTTGGCCCCAAGACTGAAATTCGAAGTGTAGAAAAAGCAACCATCTTTAGCCAAACATTCCTTTTCGACTTCAGCTCTTTGATCGAGCCACCCTGTTGTTCCGCTTACTACCGGAACTCCGGCTTCGAAGCATTTCAGATAGTTATTTACGGCTGTCGCCGGGGAAGTGAATTCGATGGCTACATCGGCTTTGGAGAGGTTTTCTGTTGTAAGTTCCTCTGAGTTATTTATATCTATTGCGAGAACGATGGAGTGTCCGCGACTTAAAGCAATCTGCTCAATCTCTTTACCCATTTTCCCGTAACCAATCAATGCAATCTTCATATTTCTTTTTAGCTATTTGTATCTCTATTTTCAAAAGAATTACAAAGATAGAATTATTGATTGAAACGAAATGATTAATTGTTGACGGCAAACTGATGAATCCGGCATACGTTTCCAATGCTCAAAGGATTTTTGGATGCAGCTATTCTTAGAATTAAAGTATGTTTGGTATTTTTCAATTCATCCTCCAGCAGGATCAGCCATGGAAGATGTAACTGGTTGCTCCACTGGGTGAACTGATCAATTGTTTTGAATCCGGCACCATCAATACTGTATTCGACAATTCCTGCATCAGGGCCCGAAGTAACAAACAGTCCGATAGCAGTTCCCTTAAATTTCAGGGACAATGAGGCACTGGGTTTGGAAGCCTCCAATATCGGGACGTTGACAAAGCCGGGACGCGTGGAAACATTATCAACCGGTTTCCAATCTTTTATCAGTTTCCACTCTTTTGTTAATCTTGCGTTGGCAAGTGGTTCAAAATGACCGTTGATATAAGAATATGAATTCAACGGTTGATTAGGAAGTAATTTAGGTGTAATTACTTTTGCAGGATGCTTCCACGATGTTTCGAAGAAGTGCTGAATTGTTTTCAAATAGAGCGCTTGTCCGAACGGTGAAGGATGCAGATTTTTGAAATCATCGCGCCATGTGAACTCACCGTTTAGAATCCGGTCATTGACTTCTTTCGCCAGGTTGATGGAGGAGATGTTATAATATTCGGCAACCTTTTCGTGTTGCACGATAACTTCTGGTGTTTTGCCATTGTTGTAATCGGCCATCTTATCCTGATCGACAAAATGAAGCATCACAATATCTATATTCGGATTGGACTTTATTGCCTGGTAAATAATTCCTTCCATACCCCGAAGCATTCGTTCGGGTTTAAAGCCATTTGTTGCATCATTAACCGCTGCCTCCTCGAAGAGCAAATCAACAGTTCCTTTCGACAAAACATCGCGCTTAAAGCGCATTGCGCCGGGTGTTGATCCCGTTGACGGGATTCCTGCATTGATGAATTCGAATTGGGTGGATGGGAATCGTTGCCTCAGGTAATCGCAAACCATATCGCGCCAGCCCTTCATGTTGGTGATTGATCCTCCCAGGAATACGACCCGTCCTTTCTTCTCCTTTTCGAATTTTATCCGGCAATTATCCATGTTTCCACGGAAATTGATGGCCATTTTCGATTCGTAAGGCTCAGTTTTGTCGAGTAATGCGGGGGCTGTGTTCGTCAATATAAACCGGACAATGGGAGCGGGGTCTTTAAGACTGTGCGGATGGTGACCAATTCCTTCTTTTAGGATTATTTTGATATCGCCACCTGCTTCTTTATAGGTTTTTTCGAGCACGTAAGTGTTTTCATCAACCGGAACAGCATCATCTACAGCACCACAAACGTGTAATACCGGAACCTTTGCTTCAGCTAATTTGCGTGCATTGAAAATGGGCATTCCCTTGAAGTTTTTAACCGTCTCTTTGGTAAGTTTATACGCTTCAAGATGTTGTTTCCAGTCGGGTGCGGAGCCGATTCCTTTACCTTTGCCGCCTGGCCAGCTCTTCAAATCACAAACAGGAGCATCGGCATAGATACAGGCGACTTTCTCCACATTTTCGGAACCCCAGTTGTAAATATAAAGACCACCACGGCTCATTCCTTCCAAAACAGTTTTCGGATTGAGCTGGTATTCTTTGATCAGGTAATCGTAGAAACGGTTCCATAACGCAACGGCTTCCGGATTGGCGCACAGATCGGCCGCATCGACATAGACAACATGAAAACCTTTTCCGAGTAAAGCGATCTCGGTTTGTGGTTCATGTCCCCAGAAGCGTGCTCTCCAGATCCAATGCCTGCCTGCTTCCGCTTCTTTGGGGAAGACAATCTTAGCATCACGCCCCTCGAACTTAAAATCAAGACATTTAAAGCCATGATAATCGGATTCCTGTGCCTTGCCCTGAAAGGATAATCCGATGAAAAAGGCAATCAGGAGTATTGTTTTCGTCAGTTGTTTAGTGATGTTCGGCATGTCTGAATTCTTTGGTTGATTTTATTTAAAAAGTTTATCCAAACCTAATTTTTTAACGGCGTCCTGGATCGTTGAGCCTGCTTTCTTCTTAAATTCTGTCTCAACTAATTTCTTGGCATCAGAGAGATCCACTTTAACATCCGGCTTGTCGAACGTGCCGCCAATGTTAACGCCGATCGGGTACTTCGCGATGTTTTCGGCTCCCGGAACGAAACCAATGTATTTGGTCACTTCTTCGCTGACATCTTCCTTGTTGACCTTAAAATCGATCCGATAGTCAATATTCTTTGAGACAGATTGTTTTCCGGACATCGTTACATCCTGGCCTGCAATTTTAGTTGTAAAAGGGGAAACGACCAATCCTCCGTCGACCACTTTAAAGTTGGTGGTGAAATCATTTACCTTCACTTGTTTGAACAGATCTTTTTTGAAGTACTTCCCAATCTCGTTAAATAAGGAGGCCTGAACAATTTCAAGGTTTTTGGTTGATAATAATCCCCCGCCATTCAATGTGGAGAAGATGGGTCCGTAACCATTGCCCAATTTACCATTCAGATTAATTCCTGTGCTGAATGAGCCCGTGCTTTCTTGTGCAATAGGCAGGAAGTGCCGGATTGTGCTCAATGACTGATAGGCTGTTGGCAAATCAAAATCTTTAATATCCATCTTTAAATCGAAATCTGGATTTACGTTTTTTGGTGTGTTATAGGCACCCGAAACCAACACTTTACCACTTAGCATATTCATATTCAATCCGTCAAGCAGCAACTTGCGTTCTTTGATGATTACCTTTCCGGTAATTCCTGTGATGGACATCTTATCGTAAAGCGCTTTATTAACCGAAGCATTTACCGTGAAATTGATGTTTTCGGGAACTTCAAAAGGTTTGCCGGCTGCAACTGTATCCTTTGCAGTGGCGGTTGGCATTAGTTGATTGATGTTTAAATATTTTGAATTCAGGGTCATATTCCCGTTCAACACCCCTTTTTTCAGAATGTACGCCCAGTAATTGGTAAGGCTGCCACTTGCTGCGAAATCGCTTTCTCCCATATTTCCCGAAAGGTTGTTTAATGCAATTGCTTTGGGATTCAACCGGATATCGGCCGATTTGATTTCGACTTTTTGCGGAAGCGATTTTGATGCGAACATGAAGTCTTTCAGTGAAATCGTTCCGTCGGTTCTGAAATTCTCGTACTGCTCTTTCTCGATCGATGAGTATTGACCCCCGAAATCGACATAAGCATCCATTACACCTTTTAAATCAATTGAATCCATGGGTATCGCCTGTTTGAGCGAGGCAAAATCAATTCTCCCTTTCAGGTTTCCTTTTAGTAGCGGATCGCTTACTGGTGTGGCAACGTGTAAAGTTGCTGTTAAAGGATTTCCGGCAATCGAAGCTTCAAATTTTTCGATGTCAATCTTCGTAAGATCAAGAGAACCCTGCGGTTTGGCAATGCTGGCGGTCACTTCAATCTTCTCGATCTCCTTTGGAAGGTTCGGGTACTTCAATCTGCCACCTGCGATCTTCAGATCAACGCCAAAAGCGGGATAGATTGAATCGGAATAAAGTCCTTTGACGAATCCGCTGAAGGCGATATCGCCCTTTGTTTCGACGCCTTTCAAATTCTTCTGGTACTGATCAGGAATGAATCCCAATAAATCGCCAAAAGCAGAGGTGGGTGATTTAAAGGTCAGATCGAAATTATAATCTTTCGCACCAAGGACGAATGTTCCCTGTGCTTCGAGTGGTAATTTATTGACTAATAATTCATTTTTGAGGAAAGTGAACGACATTTTATCGAAATCGGCCTGCAGACCGCCTTTGAGTTCCGCTTTTAAGTTGGATACAAAGCGTGAACTGCCATATTCGAAACTGATGCTGTCGGCTTTCCCTGTCAGGTCGAGCTTGCTGTTGCTTCCTTTGAGCGCTCCCGAGATGTCGAAATTACCGTTGCGCAAAGAGAAGAGCATCGGGCTTGCTTCGTTGTTGAAGGCAAATGATGCATTACGGATCTCGATCTTTTCAAGGTCGATTTCGGTACTTTTTTTGCCTGGTTCCACCTTTTG
>JANYLE010000477.1 GCA_025363795.1 Mariniphaga sp.
TTGGGGTTGGCGTTGTAAATCCAATCTCATCCAATGCTTTCAAAATAGATTTACCAATCCCAAATCCTTCAAATGTCGTCATTCTCAATCCTTTTAATTTTGGCGCAAAGGTAATCTTTCTTTTGCAGAATTAGTCTTTGATGTGTAAGATAATGATAATTAATAATTTACATTTCTTATGCCGTATCTGTGATAAGAAATCCCAACAAAATGGATATTTGAGTTAAACCATTGTAAAACGAGAAAAAAAGTTTTGTCGTCCATTTCGGGCGGTTTGCAGATTTTTTTTTGCGTTGAAAAGCCCAACCAGCAATTTTGTGTCAGGTTTAACTTTAAATATAATAGGCCATGAAAAAATCAATTACGTTATTTCTTGTTTTTTGTGTAATTGCAGTAAACGCACAGACTGGAAACCTTGATTCCGTCAAGCTGAATGTTCATATCAATAAATTAATTTCGAGATATAACATTCCGGGTGCAGATATTGCAGTACTGAGAAATGATTCAGTCATTTACCGTTATTTGGAAAGTAAGAACAGTGATAAAAAGAATTATTTAATCGGCTCTTGTTCAAAATCATTTACTGCGCTAACCGTATTAATGCTCACTGAAAAAGGGAAAATTGACCTTGACAAGCCGGTAAAAGCATATTTACCATGGTTTGTCGTAAAAGACACCAAAAGCATTGATCAAATAACTGTCCGTCATTTACTTAATCAAAGCAGTGGTATTGGAAGTCAGTATGGATTTTTTGATTACAAAACAAATGATGATTTAGTTTTTAAAAGCAAACTGACGGAGCTTCTTGCCACCGCTGAGCTGGTTAACGCACCCGGTAAAGCCTTTTGTTATTCAAACCTCAATTATTTACTCTTGGGTCTGGTTGTTGAGTCAGTAACACATGAGAAATACAGTACCTATTTGACAAATAATGTGTTCCAGAGGATTGGTATGAAAACGACCTATGCCGGATTAAGTGGTGAAATTCTTCAAAAAAATTCTGAGCCGTACCAATATTATTTTTTCAATCAGCCATTTCAATCGAAATTCTATCCTCATTCTGATTATGCATTGGCATTTGGTTACGTATCGAGCAATATTTCAGATTTATGCGTTTACTTAAGCTTTCTCATGAACCATGGAATTACAAAAAATGATGATACTTTGATAAATACTAAAAGTTATGAAAGTCTGGTAACTCCGGTAAATGGCTTTTATGCGATGGGTTGGGGGAAGATGAAGTACAATGGAATTGATATGCTTATTCATACCGGACTTGATGAAAATTTTAGCTCTGTGCTTTCTTTCAGTCCCGACACTAAAATTGGAGTGGTGGTTTTAAGCAACATCAACAGTCTCGAATTTTGCAGTCTGGCGCAAAGTTCAATCATTGATATGCTTGCACAAAAGCCATTCTTTCAACCTTTTTCTATGGAATTAGCGTTGCGTTGGATACCGGATACCCTGGCAATATTTACTTTACTTCTTTTGTTTTTCAATTTTTACAGGTGGAAAAAGTACGGCCTTAACCTGGGATTGCTTTTTAAGGTGTCTGCGACATTGAGATTGATTTTGGGGATCGCGTTAAGCTTATTGTGCATCTTTTTAATTCGAAAAACTTATGGTATTTCAATCTTTTCAGTGATCAATTTTGAGCCTGATATCGTCTGGGGAGTTCTCCTTATCGCTATTTTCGGTACATTAAGTTCATTTACAAGGTATTTTGGAGCCTACGCAAAAGAGCATAATCAATCAAAATTGGTTGTTTAAGCAAGTCTTGATATACAGCTATATGAGGTTATATTCTCCTTAAAACTTCAATACAGTTTTCTAATATTCTTTGTTATTTTTACGTTATATAAAACAACCATTTTTTGGATGAAAAAATCTCTTGAAATATCCGTCCATGTCTTCTTTTGGATAGTCTTTACCGCATTTGTATTTATGCTGAGTAAACTCTATCTGCAGGCAAAACCCGATGCCTCATTGGCCAATCACTTGTTTTATGTGATTTTTCTTGAACTGGTAATGGGGCTTATCTTCTTCTATTTGACTTACTTTGGCATACCTTGGTTCAGAAAGAAAAAAATTAATTTAGCTGTTCTCGTTGTAATCCTTCTGTTTCTGTTGATGTTCTTTGCCTATCCGGCCATGAGAATTGGCGTTTGGGAGGTGATGAGTTCAATTATTCCCCATGTCATTGTAATTTTCCTTGCGGTGATTTTTCGGAAATATTTTGATGCAATCAGACTTGAAGGTGAAAAACAAACGTTATTGCTTCAGAATACACAAAGCGAACTGGCATTGCTCAAGATGCAGGTTAGTCCTCACTTTCTGTTTAATACGTTAAACAATATTGATTACCTGGTGACTCACGATGCAGCAAAGGCTTCAGGTGCAATTTCAAAACTTGGAGCCATACTTCGATATATGATTTATGATGCAGCAGCAGAGAAAATTGCACTGTCAAAAGAACTGAAGCATATTGAGGATTACATAGAACTGGTTCGTTTACGTACTTCAGGCGTTAATTATCTAAAATACCAATTGTCCGGGATAGCGGGACATCTGCAAATAGCGCCAATGCTTTTTCAGCCTTTGATCGAAAATGCCTACAAGCACTCGTCAACCAAGGATGGAGAGAACATTATCACTATTGATATTCAAATCGTCAACAGGAACCTCCATTTTTTAATTAACAATGAGTATGAAAGTTCCCATAAGACGGTTTCTCCCGAGGGTGGTTTGGGACTCAACATTGTGAAACGACGATTGGAACTACTCTATCCGGACAAGCACAATCTGAATATTACCAAAGACAACAGAAACTTTAAGGTCGAATTAACTATTGAATTGGATGATTATTAGATGTATCGCGGTTGACGATGAGCCTTTGGCCATTGAAAAACTTAAATCGTTTATCGAAAAGTTGCCCCAATTACAGTTGAAGGCAACTTTTCGCAATGCATCAGGAGCCATCGAATACATCAAAAATAATCCGGTACAGCTCATCTTTCTGGATATTCAGATGGACGGGTTAAGCGGAATTGAAATGGTTTCGCAGATGGTTAATATGCCGCAGATCATTTTCACTACAGCATATAATGAGTATGCCATTAAAGCGTTTGAATTGGCAGTTACCGACTATTTGCTTAAACCGTATACCTTCGACCGCTTCAACCAGGCCGTAACTAAAGCTGCCGACTACATTTATTGGCAGGAAGCTGCTTCTGCTGCCAGGCAGAATACAATTGATTACATCTTTGTTAAATCAGGCTATCAATTGGTGAAGATTTTTCTGAACGAAATACTCTATATCGAAGGGATGCGGGATTTCCAGTGCATCGTTACGCCAACTGCCAAAGTTTTGGCAAGCCACACTTTTCAGGAATTGGAAAAAACACTGCCCAAAAATTTTGTCAGGTGTCAGAAGTCGTATATCGTTTCTTTAGGCAAAATAGAAAGCATTGAAAACGATAGGATTAAAATCGGGAATAAATTAATTTCAATCGGTGATACCTATAAAGAAGCTTTTTATAAACAAATATAAGTCACTGATAATAAAATTTCTACCAGCTTATCGGGAAGTAGTCTTTCAAAAATCGCCCGCTCCAATGTTTCCCTGTATTTGCGCCATCGATAAACGGATCACAAACACGGGCAGCACCGTCTACAATATCTAAAGGTGGCTGAAAATCATGAACCTGCTGTTTGTGTTTTGCCAATTCTGCAGGGTCTTCATCGGTAACCCATCCTGTATCTACTGCATTCATGAATATGCCATCTTTGGCAAGATCGCTGGCAGCAGTATGCGTCATCATGTTAAGGGCGGCTTTCGCCATGTTGGTATGCGGATGACGGTCGGCCTTTTT
>JANYLE010000484.1 GCA_025363795.1 Mariniphaga sp.
GGCCTTAACCCTTCAACCTTTTCAACAGGAACAGCATGAACCTCAAATGTTTTCATATCGAAATCACCAGATGTTTTTGTGGCATTCCAAGTGGCAAATTCACCAAGTGAATTGATATAGTTCACTTTAAGCAATACCTCTTTCATGCCCAATGCAGGGAAGCGGGCTTTAAAAGTTGTTCCCTTTTTGATAGCAGCAAGCAAATCTTCGCGAAGGTTAAATGTAACCCAGACATCCTCCAAATCGACAATTGTGATAACCGGGTAACCGGCAGGAACAAGTTCACCACGTTCAGATATGATGTTTGCAATCTCACCTTTGATGGGTGAGAAAATATGGTTTTCACTAAGATAGGAACTGACTTCCGTCAATACTCCGTCAGCCTGCATCACCAAAGCGCCTGCAGAGGCTTTATCTTCGTACCTGGCCCCTTTCTTTGCCTTTTGATATAAGGAACTGGCTGCTTTCTCCGTTTCAATTGCAGCTTTCATACGAGTCTCGGCTTCATCTTTTTGTTGTTCGGCCACGACCCCTGATTTAAAAAGGTTTTCGACACGATTATATGTCTTTTTTGCAAATTCAGATGCTGCCAAGGCCATTTGCCATGAATTAAAGGCCGCCTGAACATCCTCTTTCTGAGCACCATTGTCTGCCTTCTCCTTTTGAGCGCCCGCAGCTTTGCGGACAGCCGAAGCCTGAAGGTATTTGGCGTCCAATTCTGGGCTGCTGATTGTAAAAAGCAGCGCTCCAGGCTGCACATCATCTCCTTTGTGAACCAACAGGCTGTCGATCCTGCCTATCAGTTTCGAAGCTACTTTAACCTGAGTAGCCTCAACTTCGCCCTGAACCTCCAACGGAATTGGCCTGGAAACGATAATGATAGCGTATCCTATAAAAATGATCAGTGCAAGTATCGCACCTGCGATCAGGTAATGTTTTGTTTTGTTCATGATTTAAATATATCGCTGGTTATTTATTTCTCATTCTTAATATCTTCCCTGCTTTGCTTCCGGACGGCCCATATAAGCGGCATAATGATCCGATAATCCCGAATAATAAAGCAACTTGGATAAGGAAACATCCCATGCATAGATGGCCTGCAACCGCTCTATTTTTGCTTTCGCAACAGCCAAATTAGCATCCGACACTTGAGTGGCAGTCGCCATCCCTTCAGTAAAAGCTTTTTCCCTCGCTCGCGAATACTCTGCAGTAAAATCCATTGCAGCATCGAGTTCATTGATTTGTTCCAGGTACATATGCAATTCCTGGTAGTATTTGGTAATGGCTGAATGGATATCCGATTCTGCTTTTGCATAGAAATCGTCCGCCTGCATTTCCTGAAACTTTGCAGCTTTCACTTTTCTGCTGCGCGCATTTCCATCGAACAGACTCCATTGTAATCCAACACCAACCATGTAATCAGGAAGATAAGGTGACAAATCTTTATTAACAAGATCATAGGTTCCTGTGGCAGCAACCGTTGGCAAATAGGCCGACTGTTCGACTTTTACTCCCTGCTGTGCCAGTTCCTTTTTCTTATTGACCTGTCCCAGTAAAGGACTGTTTTCCAATGCTTTTTTCTTAAAGAAATCGAGTTCCTCAATTTTATCAAAATAGAATAACTCTGATACAGGATTAATTTTGGAATTGCCCGTTTCGGCAACTGTATTTAAAACCGCTTCATTTAATATCTCAACCTGGCGTTCCGATTTCTTCAACTCGCGATCGGCATCTGAATAATAAACTTTAGCATTTAATACTTCCACTTGGGCAATCATACCCTGTTGCGCCAGTTTTTGCGCATCATCCAGGTGCCGCTGCATTCCGTCTTTAACCGTCTGGCGGACTTTTACCGCCTGGTTGGCCAGTATTAATCCGAAATAACGTTCAACCAATTCACACGAAAGTTCGTGCGACTTTTGAATCGATTCGATCTCCGATGCTTCAAACTTTATTTTTGCTGCTTTGTTGGCCGCATTGATTTTGCCTCCCGTATAAATAGGCATCACAAATCCGGCATTCACCATCCCGAATTTTTTCTCCTGGATCGTTTGTATCCAATCGGCATTATTCACGCTATTAAGTCCTTCCAACATTTTACCACGAATAACGGCAGTCGAAATATCATCAGGCAGATAAGGCATTGCAACATTAGTTTTCAGATCAGGATTAGGGACTCCTCCGAATTTGCCATAACGACCCAAAGTGCTGTAAAGCGGTGTAATCGCATCACGCACGGGTGTCAAATCAAGTTCAATATTATCCGACATGTAAACATAGGTGGCGCTCAACGATAGTCTTGGCAAGTGCAATCCTTTGGCGGCCTTCATCTCCTGCTCCATTTGGAGCGATTTATGATTATACTGCTTGATCATATGGTTATTCTGAAGCGAAAGACCAAGCGCTTCCTCAAAGGTGAGGTTCTTTGATTCTACCTGACCGGTTTGTCCCCAAAGGTTTGGTCCGGCCATTAACAATAAAACGATCAATAAATTAGATCTCATTCTATATTTTTATTTTAAAGCGTTGATTGAAAATTCTGCGACACGTTTTTGCTCTTCATCTGTCCATTGGGCACTTCCAAAAAATCCTTTCATCCGAAGATTTATAAACTCTATCGGATAAATAATGACCATTCCGTATGCTTCCTCGGCAGAGACGAGCTTACTCACTTCACCATTCTCTATTCCTGTTTTGACAACTTTGTCAACAAGACTTTTAATATGACGCCTTTGCTCGTCGGATACCTGAAAATTATAGTCATGCATCAGCACATGTATAAACTTAATCTCTTCGGGTGTGTCAACGGCCATTTTGAATAACTCGCCGATCAACTGGACCATCACCTCACTGATCCTTGCACAGGAATTCAATAAAGATTCCAGTTTCTCAATAATTTGGGCAACTTTCGTATAAAGCAATTGAGTAACCAGTTCTTGTTTGCTGCTATAAAACCGGTAAAGGTATCCTTCGGCAACACCCGCACGACGTGCAATGGAAGAAATTGACGCACCGCCATAACCATTTAGGACAACCAATTCAATTGTTGCCTCCCTGATTCGCTGAATTTTACCTTCGTCAATTATACGAGCCATTTTTATCTATTTAATTAATGAATGATTGTTCATTCATATTCCAGTGCGAAAGTAGATAAACCATTTAAATAAGAAAAGAGTTGCGTAAATATTTCACAATTCTTTAATACAGGATAAATTGGTAATGAAATAATTTAAAACTGAATTTCGTGTCCGTTGTAATTAACCGGATTAGCTCCTGCCTTGTCATATTGCTATAAATGTTCCGGATCTTCCTACTTACTTGATATCTGTCAATGAAATGATTGATTTGCCGGTGGTAACTTGATGCGATCTCCTGTTGTTTCCGGCTAAGCTACATGGGCAAGCAGATAAAGGAAAGGACAAATATTTGTGGCTTTGAAACAAAATATTAATAATTGCGTTGAATACTAAACATATTAAGGAAAATTACATTTGATTACCCATTGTTCAAAGTGGATGACCACCTCTTAACCCTTAATTACTAATAAGCAATTACTTACACCTGTAAATATCCTGAAATAATTGTAAAAAAATGGAAACACTGACGGATCTGGAAAAAGGAATTGAAATTTTGATGCCATTTCTGATGCAGCATCATTTTGTGCTCAACACTCATGATAACCTGGGAAATGCTGATAGTTATTTCACACAAGTGAAATTCATCAATAAAAACAAAGAATTTAAAATTGGCTATCTTACTTCTGTTGGGTACCTGATTTACAAATATGAAGATTTAAAGGTAAGTCACGATTTCTACCTTGACAAACTTGGCTTCGCAGGAAAGAGGAAGTTTAAGGCGATTCAGACAGAAAATAAACTGTTAGTGTTTAAAAATATACTCCACGATTTTGAATTTTTGGTTGAAGACTTTTTTGCCGGGAATTGTACAAAGCTCAGAGAGTATTCAAAACACCCGGAGAATATCATAAAGCTATATGATAAAAGAGCAGAAATGGCCAGAGAAATGAACAACCGCCAATCTGATGAAATAAGAATTGAGCAGGCACGAAAAAAATTTATTAATAAAGACTTTAAAGAGAGCCTTGAACTGTTCAGATCATTAGAAAACAAGAACCTGATTTCCATGCTTGACGAAAAAATAATTGATTACTGCACAAGGTACCTTGACACTTAAATAGCAACTCTAAAAATATGTTCCAAATCAGCAAACCAAATTCGCGGACCTGTTTACCTGTGGTTATTAGCGCCAGTTAGTCAACCCATCTGTCATTCCAGCCATAATTTTGTACCTGATTTTTATTTATCCGTTATCCCTTAATGAAGATTGATTTGCTTGTTATTACCTGATGCAATTCCATTTTTTTCCTGCAAAGAATCAACATTTAAAATTGTGGAAAAATGAAACTATACAGGCCAGGGAATGTTATACGAATACAAAGAGGGAATCATCATAAATAGCAACAAGCCAAAATATTGCTTCGTAAAGGAAGGATTTCTGAGGAGAAATTCAAAAATGATCAAATGAGAATCAATTAAAATATTGAAAATGTTAAGTTTAAATATTCTGGGACTTAAAAAAAAGAGTAAGAAAACTAACTCATTGATTTTAGAATCGGAATGCTGGTTCCGTGAAACACTCGAAAACGTTTCTCTATTAGCGGTCATCCTCGATTTGCAGGGAAATATCATTTTCAGCAATGGTTTTACGGTTACTTTAACCGGATGGAATTGCGATGAGTTACTGGGGCATAACTGGTTTGACACGCTCACCCCGTCTGAACCAGTGGTCAAACAAACCTTTCTTGAGAACATAAAACAAGGTACCCTTCCGCTTCATTTTGAAATTCAGGACTCGGTTTGACTCTATGCAAAGATTTTATTGACAAACAAGGAGGTAAAATCTGGGTAGAAAGCGAACCAGGGAAAGGCTCAGTATTTTATTTCACAATTACCAATAACCAACAAGGTTAATTACCATAAATTGTGCCTATTGCAAAATCATTGCGGTATCCGACAACGCCACTTTCAAGAAAGCTATGTTAAAGTCAAGGTATTGATCTGAATATAATCGCGAATAAGAAGTTCTCATTGACAATGACCTACAACTAACCGACAACGGCTTTTGGGTCTCGAGAATCCTCATCACAAAGAAATCAGGACTGGATTGGCAGGCTTATTTTTTGTTCTTTTAAATATTATTAACTAAAAAAATATAGCGATTAGTATTCAGAACACTATATTTGGCATAAATTTTTTCATAAGATTAGATTAGGTTAATATTTTGAATCAGTAAAAGGACAGCACCTTGCACGGCACTGTCCTTTTCATTTAAATAGAAATATCAGTTTAAGCAGATCGGGAAAAGCAATCAATTCCTTCTTAATTCGGAGTAATCTCAAATAACTGAAAATAGATTGGATGAATTCTTATTAATTAAATTGATTAAGTATCAAAATTCGATATTGTAAAAGGATGGATCCGCCCGGTTCCATCCTTTTCAATTATAAAAAAATATTTAGGATAGGAAAAAGGTTTAAAACCTGGTCCATCAAAAAATAAAATCTTGGTGGATTGAAAGAATCCCACAGAAAAGCCGGTCTTCGGTCTGCAATAGTCTAAGAACCAATTTTAATCGCGAAAAAAAGAACCAGAGAATGGGTTGGTGATATTATCTTTTTCGTTCTTTTACAATTTGTTAACTAAAAAGATTTGGCAATCAGATTCAGTATTGTTAGTTTTGTATCGGTTAGTTAGTTTGGTTAGTTTTAGTAAAAGGATGGAGCCGCCCGGTTCTGTCCTTTTCAATTTAACAGAGATACCTTCCTGACATTTAAAACAAAAACAGGGTCAATTTCAAAACAAGCCACAACTTATTCGTAATCGAAAATACAATCTGACACCTTAAAGATTTACTTTGTTACCAGTATTCCTTTAATATCCCTCGCGTAATAATTGTTGTTTATTTCCTTAAACCCTGATATTTCTTTTCTGGTTTACTACTTTTGTCGGAAAATTTGAAATAATCCAAAAAATGCCGCGATTTATTGTTCAATTATTCATTAATCTCAGGATCAAAATGAAGCATCTTTAAGTGAGATGAATAACTTAAACAAATATTGCACAACCAAAGACAACGATAAGCTTGCAGGTTCATTCTGTCTGAAAGAAGAAATTTATTCAGAGGACCAAAAATTATTATTGTAAGTTTGAGCGGGCAACAAGATATTTTGCATGAAGAGAAAAAACAAAAAAAAGAATAAAATCTTTTTTATTACACTTGGAATAATCGCAATAACTATAATTATCAGGTATATTGCTATTTATATTTCCCCTGCGCCGATCAGTAATCAACCAGACGGAATTGAAGTAGATAAATTACGGTATCCGATTACCGGGATTGATATATCAAGGCATACGGGTATTGTCGATTTTCAGAAAATCAAAGAACAATTTAATGACACCCTTGATTTTGTCTATATTAAAGCGAGTGAAGGAGGCAATTTAATTGATGTTAAATTTGAAACAAATTATATTAATGCCATTCTGAACGATATTCCTGTTGGTCCCTACCATTTTTTTAAATTCAATGTAAGTGGGAAAAGGCAGGCGGCTAATTTCTTGCAAGTCGTTAATAATAGAATCTTTAACCTTCCATTGGTTTTAGATGTTGAAGAATGGAGCAACTCCGGAGAACAGAATCAGGATAAAGTTATTAATGAGATAAGATGCTTCATCCTTGAGGTGGAAATGAAGAGAAAAGAAAAGGTAATGATCTATACCAATGAAAGTAGCTATCAAAAATATATTCAGGGAAATTTCGATTCGAATAAAATTTGGATTTGTTCATTCAGTCCGCAGCCAAAAAATCTGAATACCTGGACTTTTTGGCAACATTCACATCATGGCAAACTTGAGGGCGCTGAAGGTTGGGTTGACATAAATACCTTCAACGGCACCAGAAAAGAATGGAATCAATTTTTAAATTATAAATTCCAAAAAAGTCCCGGCAGATCATAACCACCTTTGCGCATTATCCCTGCTATGCCATGATGTATATCATCCAGCCTAACAAAAGATGAAAAGGTTTTCGAGCTGAAAATAATGATTATGGAGAATAATAAGCGGATAGTGAATCCCGGGAACAACGGTAATTTAATTGGAGAGAAAGGCGAAATCTTAGTTCCGCCAACGTTCTGGGCTTTTTTACCTGCAGGTGATACAGGGATAACACGAAAAGTCACTTCAAAAGGGATATTTTGGAAAGTCGAAGTTAAAAAAGGACGAAGAACGATATCCCAGGGTATATGGGCACCCGCAACCACGATCGCTCAGGCACAGGAGGAGGTAAAAGCAACACGTTTAACCGACGAATATAAAAAGAAGCGAGTATCGGAAATCAACAGACGGGAGAAGAAACAGGAAGCATATGATGTGGAATTTTGTAAGGCAGTTGAGGACTATCTTGATTTCCACACCATTTATAAACCGATAGAGAAGAAGCTTGCCAAAGCCATTACTGTTCATGCGATTCCTGTTGGCAGTGGCACTGTGGCGCGAACTCAGACGATTCCCATTGAAGAGAGAGCTGCCCATGCAGTAATAGCGTGGATGCGACACCAGACAACTGCCTATGAACACGTAAAAATTGCAAAAATAAAAGGGGAACGCCGTGCTGTAAGAAGGGAATTTGCACAGCAGTCGGTGGCATTGCTTACAAATTACAGACAAGGGAGCGGTATTAAAGATGATTGTCCATTACAAAAAGCGGTGAATAAAATACAAACCACCAATGACTAACCTTTGTCCCTGCGGATCAAACCGGCGATATACAGCATGTTGTGAACCAATCATCAGTTCGAAGAGAGAGGCTTCAACCTGTGAAGAATTAATGCGATCGCGCTATACGGCTTTCACAACAGCAAATGTTGACTATTTAATGCGTAGCCATCACTCCGAAACCCGCCAGCCAAAGGAGACAAAGAATATCAAAAAGTGGGCAGCTTCGGTTCAATGGATGGGATTGGTAATTATAAACACCGAAGCCGGAGAAGTCAATGATGATTTTGGCTATGTCGAATTCCGGGCTTTGTACCTGGAAGCAGGGCAAATGCAACAAATTCATGAGCGGTCGCTGTTTAAGCGCGAAAACCAGAAGTGGGTTTATATTTCGGGAGTGCATTTTCAGGAAAAGTAAATGCATTTTTGATTGTAGCCAATTTTCTTAGTGTTGAATTGATTGAAAAGGCCCTATATCTGGCTCCTCCCGGATCACCTAGGTACCAACTGATACCTGTAAAATCGAATACCTTCAGGGTCAAGGAATTTCCAGATATGAGGTTTGTATTTGTTTTGGAGAAAGATGAAGTGACCGGCTTCAAACAGATTGATCCTTCCGGAGAATACTTTATTGAAAAGAAGAAATAGATTTGACTTTAAATCATCCGGCGATGGGTGTATTTATTGTCATTTTTAAACCAAAGAATGTTTAAACCATGTTTAAACCAAAGAAAAAAGCCAGATAAATTACGATTGTAATTATCTGGCTTTTAGTGTGGGAACTGATGGGTTCGAACCATCGACCCTCTGCTTGTAAGGCAGATGCTCTGAACCAACTGAGCTAAGCTCCCTTCTTCTTTTAACTTAACATTAACTGCTTCGTTCAAAAGTGTTGCAAAGATAGACCTTTTTTAATTCGCTCCAAATATTTTACAGAAAAACACCCACTTTTTTTC
>JANYLE010000492.1 GCA_025363795.1 Mariniphaga sp.
CGCACCCTGAACAATGGGGAACAGGGATTGTGAATGCCCATATTTGGGTGAAGTTTTTTCAAACTGGTTCATGCAACGGTCTAGCCATCGCTGGGTCATCTGCATCGACTTGCGGGCATATTCATATTCAGCATCGCCAGGAGTGCATTCATCAAAAGCCATGATGATATCGGCGCCAATGGTGCGCTGGATATCCATCACATTTTCAGGAGTAAACAAGTGGGAGGAGCCGTCAATGTGCGATTGAAATTTAGCTCCTTCTTCGCTCAGTTTACGAATATCGCCCAGCGAAAACACCTGGTAACCACCGCTGTCAGTTAAAATGGGTCCATCCCAACCGTTCAGTTTATGCAATCCGCCAGCCTGTTCAATAATTGACAATCCGGGCCGCAGGTATAAATGATAGGTATTTCCAAGAATAATCTGAGCTTTGATATCTTCTTTTAAATCCCGTTTATGAATTCCCTTCACCGAACCGGCTGTACCCACGGGCATGAATATAGGCGTTTCAATGTTTCCGTGATCAGTAGTGATAAATCCAGCCCTTGCCTTAGTACTGGTAGCGGTATGTTTGAGTTCAAAATGCATTCACTTCATTTTTGTGAGTGCTCAAAGATAGGCATTAAACTGAAAAGACGAGAAAAGAACCAGCAGCGCTTCTGTTAATTATAATTAAAAAATAAGAACAAAAAATGCTAAGGTTTATTAATTTTGCACCGGCAAAAAATGACATGTTCCTATTTTTAATAACTAAGATATTCAGTAGTGAAGCTTATTAATTTTCAAACACTCACCATCACCCATATGGTGCTTTTAGCCGCATTCGCAGTTGTATTTATTATTCAGATGTATTATCTGTTGGGTATTTATCTCAAATTGGCTTTGCATAAAAAAGACGATTTCAATCCGGCCCCCTATCCGGTTACCATTATGCTGGCTTTGCGAAACGAGGAAGAAAGGATTCGTGAAATGATGGCCCGGTTTACCGGATTGCCCTTTGAGGATTACCAGGTAATGGTGATCAATGAAGTCTCGGAAGACAATACCCTGGAGATTCTGACTGTATTGGCTGAATCCAATCCGAAGATAAAAGTTACCAGTTTGAGCCAGGAAACCAGGTTCCTCGACAAACAAGCCATCAACATAGGCCTAAAAGGAGCTCCATCGCCCTGGATCGTGCAACTTACCCCCGACACGGGGCCCATCAGTGAGGAATGGCTTACCAAATTCACCGCAATGCTTGATCAGGATACCGATGCGGCCATTGGGTACACCAATGTGGAGAGAGCAAAAGGATACCGCAACCTGCTTTGCCGGCTGGAACGATTCACTCAGTTTATGATCAGTGGTTCATGGATTCTTGCCGGGAAGCCCTTTGTATTTTCTGAAAATAATGTTCTTTTCAGAAAATCCTTGTATTTTAACACCCTGGGATTCAGGCAGAAGCTGAACCGGAACTTTGCTAACATGGAGTTGATTTTCAATGAAAATTTCAAGAAGAACAGGGTTAAAATCACCACCGATCCTCACCTCTCTATCAGGGAACAGGTGGAAGACGACCGGGGGGATCACATCCGATTGCTCAAAAAAGCAATTCAGATAAGACATAGCTTAAGCTGGTCGAAAAAATTCACTCTTTTTCTGGATGATTTTAGCAAAATTGTATTAACAGGCCTCACCATCACCTTGTTGATAATACTTACAGACTACTGGATTACCTTTACATTGCTGATGGTGATTTACTATATTCTATTATTAGTTATTGTTAAAAAACTTTTAAATCGACTAAAAGAAAGAAAAATCTTCGTACCTTCGTTTCTGTACATTCTGATAAAACCAATCATCAACTGGTGGTTCTATTTATCAACCTATTTAATTCACCGTAAAAGCAGATGGAATTAAATCCGCAATTGTCCGATAAAGCCCAGTACGATTTTTTACTGGTGGAGTCAGCGCTGGCAGGCAACGAGAAAGCTTTTGCCAAGCTGATGAGCCGGTATAAGGATGCCATTTATTTTATGCTTTTAAAAATGGTGAATAACAAGAGTGACGCCGAAGACCTTACCCTGGAGGCATTCGGCAAGGCATTTAAAAATCTGCAACAGTATTCCCCTAATTATGCCTTCAGTACATGGTTGTTTAAAATTGCGACCAACAATTGTATCGACTTTCTGCGCAAACGCCGGGCAGTATACGTTTCCATCGAAAACAACCAGGAAAACGGCGATAACGATGCACCGGTAAAATTACGTTCGGCGGATCCCAATCCGGAAGAAAAACTGATCAGGATTCAAAAAGCTATTCTGATGAGGAAAATTGTACACCGCCTGAAACCACGATACCGAATACTGGTTGAACTGCGTTATTTCCGGGAGTTTTCATACGAAGAAATTGCACAGGAACTAAATTTGCCAATCGGCACGGTAAAAGCACAACTCTTCAGGGCGCGCGAAATGCTTTTCAACATGATAGAATCAACAGAGATTGATGAGCACGACCTATAGTTCAACTGACAAGCAAAACATGGATATTATCAGAAAATATTTTACTGATCTGACTGATCAGCAACTGGATCATTTTGCCCGTCTGGGCACATTGTACAAAGAATGGAACTCAAAAATCAATGTGATTTCCAGAAAAGATATTGAGCAACTCTACGAAAGGCATATACTGCATTCCTTGTCCATTGCGAAAATCATACAATTCAAACCCGGCACCACCGTTTTGGATGTAGGTACAGGTGGCGGATTTCCTGGTATTCCGCTTGCCATTTTATTTCCGCAAACCTCTTTTCTATTGGTCGATTCGATTGCAAAAAAAATTAAAGTGGTCAATGAAGTGGCTTCCGCGCTCAATCTTCAAAATGTGAAAGCAGAACACTTACGGGTTGAAGAGGTCAAACAAAAGTTCGATTTTGTGGTTAGCCGCGCCGTTACTGCCTTTCCAACATTTTTTGCCATGGTAAGGACCAAAGTGGCCAAGCAAAGCAACAACGACTTGCCCAATGGAATCCTGTACCTCAAAGGTGGCGATTTTGAACAAGAAATCAGTGATTTCAAACCACAGGTACGCATTTACGATCTTCGCAACTATTTTGAGGAAGAATATTTTGAGACAAAGAGACTGATCCATTTGACATTAAATAATAGGCAATAAATAAAGTTCACAGATTTGGTGAAATTAAGTAATTCACCTTACGCATGAACACTAAGAAAAAGGAACACTGATAACATTAAAAAAATAAGAGGAACACGGATAACATTGATCTTACAGATAAACACAGATAAAAAGATCAGTGTAAATCCGTTAGATCAGTGTCATCAGTGTTCCTTTTTCTTTTTCCTCAAAAATCTGTGTTCTTTTTTTGTTATATATCAGTGTTCATGCGTAAGGTGAATTACTTATATAGATCCATTCGTCCTAAAAATCATTCAACCCATCCATAGAATATAAAATGGGAAGGCCGGGTCCTTTTTATCGGAACCCTCGGATGAAATGAAGTTAAACCTTATGCGAATTCCTTGTCAAGCCATATAGAAATATTGGGA
>JANYLE010000441.1 GCA_025363795.1 Mariniphaga sp.
TATTGCCTGAAGGTACTCTGGAAGAGGCATGTAAATTCCTCCGGAAAGGAAACATTCACCCGGTTGAAGATGAAAGTAGTAACCGGCAAAGCCCGATTTCTTTCCTCCGCGGGCAATGAAGCAGCCGTAATTTGATTTAAATGGTAGCTTGTCCTTTGAAAAGCGAACATCACGAAAGATACGGAATACACAATCTTTAGGGTTCAGCACCGGAATTTCATCATCAAACTGTCTGATAACGTGAATTAACTGCTCAGCAACAACAAGAAATTTTTGTCTTGTCGCATCATATCGATCCCTGTTTTGGTCGAACCATTCACGTGAGTTATTCTCTTCAAGGTCTTTAAGAAAATCGAGTATCTGTTTCATGTGTATATAATTTGTTTTTTAAAGGCCACATGGAATCGCCATGACGAAATATTCATTTCAGATTGTGATTTTATAATCATGGCGATTTCATCTGTATATAATTTGTTTTTAAAGGACAGACGGAACAACCACCTGATCTTTAATTGTATTTAAGATTTGCGGCTGTTTCATAAACCAAAAATACCTGAATTCATTTAAAAAGCAGTAATAGACCAATTAAAATTAATCAAATAAGAATTAAAACAGTTTTTCGGATTGCTTCCTTATTTTTGTAATAAAATTAGGAATTGCTTATGAGGAATAGTTGCATTATAGTAGCCGGGGGAAATGGGTCGCGTATGGGCGGCGAAATTCCAAAACAGTTTCTCCTTGTTAACGGAATTCCCGTGTTAATGCATACGATTCAAAATTTCTACGACTTTGACAATTCGCTCCAGTTAATTCTGGTTCTTCCTGAAAATGAATTATCGAATTGGAACAGCCTATGTCAGAACCACGACTTTAAAATCCCGCATCAGCTGATTGCCGGCGGCAATACGCGTTTTCAATCGGTTAAAAACGGACTGTCGCTGGCACAGGATTGCGACCTGATTGCGGTTCATGATGGCGTTCGTCCATTGGTTAGCAAAGAAACGCTAACCCGGTGCTTTAATTGTGCTGTTAAGAAAGGTGCTGCAATCCCTGTTTTACCTGCCAATGAATCTGTTCGCGAAGGGAGTATGAGTGAATCGGTTCCTGTTGATCGTTCTCGCTATTTTATGGTGCAGACACCCCAGGTTTTTAAGGCTTCGGTAATTAAGGCTGGTTATCAGCAAGAATGGATTTCTGAATTTACCGATGATGCTTCTGTGGTTGAGCATTCGGGAGTACCTGTACACCTCGTGATGGGTAACCGCGAAAACATCAAGATAACCTTTCCGGAAGATCTGCAGATTGCCGCACTCTTTTTATAAGTATATCACCTTTTCTATTTCAAGTCTTTATCGAGAAATGAGCGATAGATTATATTACTCGTTCAGTACCGAAATCTCCATTTTTATATCTTTCTGCGGACGATCATTAGGCCCCGTTGGCTGAGCGGCAATTGCATCAATCACAGAAAGTCCTTCAATGACCTGACCGAAAACGGTATAATTTCCATCAAGATGTGGTGTGCCGCCAACAGTTGTGTAAACCTTCTTTTGCTCATCTGTCAGTTTAAATGGCGTTTTCTCAACTTTGGCCAATGCTTCGGTTCGCAAACGGTCCATTAAAATAGCCAATGCAATCTGGTTGCCTGATTGTTGGTAGAACTTGAGCGAATCTTCGTTATCACGGGCGAGCTGACGAATGTAACTTTGCTCCAGTTGCTCGTTGCCTTTGGCCTCGAGAGCGGGAAGATCATTGCCGGGAAATACAAGGCCTTGTACGATATAAAACTGGGAACCGGAAGATTTCTTTTCAGGATTCATCCCATCTCCTTGCCTTGCAGCTGCTAATGCCCCTTTTTGATGAAGAAATTTTGGATTGATTTCAGCATCGATGGTATAAGTTGGACCTCCATTGCCTAATTGTTGGTCAGGTTTGGCGTTGCGTGAATCGGGATCACCACCCTGAATCATAAATTCTTTGATTACCCGGTGAAAAAGCTGACCATTATAATAACCCTCTTTGACCAGCTTCAGAAAATTATCCCGGTGTTTCGGTGTCTCGTTGTAGAGCTCCACCTTCATATCCCCGAATTGGGTTTTGATCAATACAACGGTACGCTTTTCTACTTTATTCTGTGCCGTGCCACATGAAAAAAACAGGATAGTGGCCAATAGAATGCCCCCTTTTATAAATTTTGTCATCTGATAAGTTCTTTTTGCCAAAGATAAGAAAACCGGATTGTATCAGACAATAGGGTTATTTTTTTAATTTTGCCGTTCTAATGGCTAACAATTAAAGGATGAGCGATTTTATTATCTACAATACATTAAGCAGGAAAAAAGAAGTTTTTGTACCTATTAATCCTGGTCATGTCGGAATGTACGTCTGTGGTCCGACAGTTTATGGTGAAGCTCATCTTGGTCATTCGCGTCCTGCCATCACGTTCGATTTGCTATTCCGTTACCTGAAACATATTGGATACAAAGTCAGGTATGTCCGCAATATTACCGATGTTGGTCATTTGGTGAATGATGCCGACGAGGGTGAAGATAAAATTGCCCGAAAAGCGAAGGTAGAAGAGCTGGAGCCGATGGAAATTGTTCAAATGTATACGAATAGTTACCGCCGGAATATGTTGCAATTGAATATATTGCCTCCAAGTATTGAGCCAACGGCTTCGGGACATATTATTGAACAGATTGCCGCGGTTGAGCAAATGATTGCGTCTGGATTTGCTTATGAGGTTAACGGTTCGGTCTATTTTGACGTTGAAAAATATGCTTCTGTCCATTCTTACGGAAAACTTTCAGGTCGCAAAATTGAGGACCTTTATACCAATACGCGCGATCTTGATACGCAAAGTGAGAAAAAGTCAAGCCTTGACTTTGCTGTATGGAAAAAAGCAGCTCCGGAACATATTATGCGGTGGCCATCTCCCTGGGGTGAAGGTTTTCCAGGCTGGCATACTGAATGTACTGCAATGAGTACAAAATATTTGGGTGAACCATTTGATATTCACGGAGGTGGACTCGATTTGATGTTCCCGCATCATGAGGCTGAGATTGCCCAGGGTGTGGCGTGCTTTGGCCATGAGCCTGTGCATTACTGGATGCATAATAACCTGATCACAATTAACGGTCAGAAAATGGGGAAGTCTTTGGGGAATTTTATCACACTTGATGAACTCTTCTTCGGCTCGCATGCCATGCTGGAAAAGGCTTATTTGCCCATGTGCATCCGGTTCTTTATGCTCCAGGCGCATTACCGGAGTCCGCTCGATTTTTCGAATGAAGCATTACAAGCGGCGGAGAAAGGTTTGGAACGGTTATTCAAAGCCGTTTCCTTGCTCGAAGGATTAAAACCGGGTGAACAGTCTTCAATAGATGTTCCCGGCCTCCGGGAAAAGTGCTATGCAGCGATGAATGACGACATGAACAGTCCTATTTTGATTGCTCATTTGTTCGATGGTGTAAAAATGATCAATTCTGTGAACGATGGTAAAGCTACGGTGAACAGTGCCGATCTTGAATTATTAAAAAAGCTTTACCAGGATTTTGTTTTCGATATATTGGGGCTTAAATCCGAATCTGAAGCAGGTGGATCTGAAAGTCAGGAAGTTTTAGGTAATGTGGTCGATTTGCTGCTTAACCTCCGGATTGAGGCGAAAAAGAATAAAGATTGGGTTCTGTCTGACAAAATCCGGAACAGCCTCACAGAATTAGGATTTGAAATTAAAGATACCAAAGAAGGTTTCGAGTGGGAGTTGAAAAAATAATAGACCTGGCAGAAGGAAAGCGACCTGTTATTTTAGAAAATTCTGATACGATAGGTTGACTGTAAATGTGAACCATCGGGGTAAACCGGGATAAAAATAGCGTGGCGGTCTTGATGCAGAACCTGGTGCATTCACTACAACCATGGAGGCATATTTTTCATTGGTTAAATTATTGACCTTCACTGTTGCATCAATTCTAAGTTTCTTAAAGATATCGAAGATATACCCGGCTTTTAGGTTCATGATGATCCAGCTATTTGAATACTGACTGTTGAGGTCATTCAATGGAATCTTGCCCGAAGTGTTTAGTTCAAGTTGGGTGTAGAAACCAGCTGGTGTCTTTAAATCGAGACTGCCGGAAAAGTTTTGATCGGGCATTCCTGGCAATTTATTACCCGAATAATCGACGTTGTTATCTGTGAAATTCTGAAAATTATACCGGTTGGTTGCGTAGTTCAGGTTCGCGATTAATGCAAAATGGCTGTCTGTTTCACTGGTTCTGTGACCAATAATCCATTGTTGTACCGCCATTTCTATTCCTCTGTGAAGTGATGAACCGGCATTCATTCCAACATAGACATCTTCTGCTACTCTTTTGGGAACAATCAGGTCGGTCACACGCATATAGTAAAATGCGAGGTCAATAAAGGTGGTATGATTCAGCAGACTTGCCCTGAAACCCTCTTCAAAACTCCATGCTTTTTCAGGTTTAATATCCCTGTTGATCAATCCGAGCGGACTTAATGTCTCGGAAAGTGACGGAATGGAAAACCCTTTATTCACTGATGTGTATAAATAAATGTTATTTAGCGGATTCCATGTTAAAGAAAGGCGCGGTGCAAGAATGGGCCTGAAGTTGTAGTTTCCCGACTGGTTTAATGTATCGGTGGTAAACTGATCGATGTATTGAAAGCCGGAAAGGTTGAAATTGACACCTCCGGTGATTGTTATTCGCTTTATTTTGGCCTCCAGTTGGGTAAACACATCTGTCTGATAAATTGATTCTTTCCCTTTTTGCTGAAGAACTCCTTTGGTCCCTTTTCCACCAATGTTTTCTGATAGCGAACTTCTTACATTTTCAAAATAAAGATTTGATCCTGCCAGAAAATGAAAGGTCGTACTACCCTGTTTTTTCGTGTGTTGACCCAAAATGCGTCCGCCATATGCGAATCCCGATTCATCTAAATAATTAAACGGGCGGTTTTCCTCTGTATTTCTTGAATTCAGAAAAACGGAAGATGAAAATTCCCACTCTCTGGGCGTTTGATAGTTTAGACTGTAACCCGCGAATACCCTGTCAGGATGTTCGTATCCTTTGGTATTTAACCAGTTGGTAGCAGCTTTTTCAGGGTGATTTACTAAAGTGGCAGAATCGACTGAGCTTGGGATGAGTGCCCTGATCTTCGATCCTGAAATGATCAGATTGCCGGACAGTTTTTTGCTGAAAACATGATTCTGATTGATAAAAAAGGAGTAGCGACTGTATTTGCTATTTTCGCGATAACCTTCGGACTGAATGCCCGATAATGATATTAATAAATCATTTTTCTTTGTTCCAATTGAATACCCAACACCGTTTTTGAAATAACCGTAGCTGCCGATCGAACTATTCAGCTTAATCTCTTCAAGATTAAATTCAGCTCTCGCCGGATAAAGAATGATTGTGCCTCCCAATGAAGCGCCATGAATGCTTGAGGCTGGGCCCCGCAGAACCTCGATCCGGCTAAGGTATTCCGGATTTACATCATCAAAAGTGGTTTCACCTTCAGCACTGTACATGGGGATATCTCCAAAGAAAAGTTTGATTTTCTTTGTTCCGTAGGGGTAACGTGAACCAATTCCCCTCAATGTTAATTTGACAGTTCCTAAGGTTCCTTCCTGCATCACAATTCCCGGCACCGTTGATAATGAGGAAGCAATGTTTACTGCTGAATTTTCGAGCCGGTTTGCAGGGATTACCGATATCGATCCGGCTGTGGATTTGAGCTGACCGGGTGTTCGATAGGCGGTTATTTCAATTTCTGAAAGGTCATAGTTTTGCTGCGATAACCTTTCATTGGCTGTCCTGCTGGTATCGGCTGCAACAGCTTTCGTCTCTTTATTTGGTTGCCCAAACAGAGAACCTGATATGTGAATCAGGAATATGATCAAAAGAAGCTTCATCCCCAATTAACGGAAGGTCGCTTCTTTTGTTTATCCGAATAATTTAAAGTTACATTCTTTGGTTTAAAGCCTTCTCAATTTTTATCAATCCTTCTTCGAGTATTACTCTTGGGCAACCAAAATTTAGTCTGAAATAACCGTCACCTCCTGTTCCAAACATACTCCCTTTGTTGATGGCAACGCCACCTTCAATCAATCGTTTTGCCAATTCTTTCTCGCTTAGCCGATAGGCACCGAAATCAAGCCAGGCTAAAAATGTAGCTTCGGGTTTCATCACTTTAACTTTCGGCATTTTTTCAGCAAAAAAAGTCTCCAGAAATTTGTAGTTGCCTTCCAGATAGCTCATTAATTGAGTCAACCAGTCGTATCCATCGCGGAAAGCGGCTTCAGCAGCAAGATTTCCAAAAATATTTCCGCTGTCGATGTGGATCGTATGTAAAACCTGTTCGTACTTCACCCTAAGCTTTTTATTGGGGATGATTACAAATGCCGATGAAAGTCCTGCCACATTAAAGGTCTTGCTGGCTGCCATCAATACTGCGCTGTTCATCGCAATATCCTCTGACACCATTGAAATTGGGATGTGTTTATTTCCTGAGAAAACAAGGTCAGAGTGAATCTCATCTGAGACAATCACAATACCATTTTCGAGACATATTTTGCCTAGTTCTTCAAGTTCATCCC
>JANYLE010000452.1 GCA_025363795.1 Mariniphaga sp.
CGTTGTCATTCAGCATTAATACCTTTGCGGCAATAAAACTGTAGTAAAATCGGTAAGCCAGTACCAACACAGCAAGGGCACCAATTACAAAGGGCATTGCGTTCATTCGTGATTGTTTAGTCTTTAGTTACACAAAGAACAAAAAAATATTCCATGTTTTAGCCTTTCTGTATTGTTAGATTTTTAATGTCCGCCAAAAAGAAACCCTGCAATTCTTATCGGGTCATTGTTCATTTTATCACCAGTTAGTGAATGGTTACTTACTGTTGAGGGAGTAACAAGTCGCACAATTTTACGCTTTAATTCCTTCCCATTATTCAAAAAGCGCCCCAACTTCAGTTGTAATGGAAACCTCCATATTTTTTTATCCTAAAATTGTTGATGGCACAGATACGTATCTTATTGCAGGGATCGCCAATATGCTTAATTGCATCCGCTTCTTTGATTTTGGGTGCGTTTATGAAACCGGCTTGCACAACCTTAAAAACAGCATCCACTTCGGTCGCCGAAGTAGCGTAAGTCGCTTATTTAGAAAGTGTATATATTGCCGGATTTTGATGAATCGTTTGTTAAAACATCAAAATATGTGCATATTTTTACATTAGTAGTGAACTAATTAAAATCGACCGCTTTATGGAAAACAAGCAACCCTCATTTTATGAGGAAGTCAGGGGTAGCGGCACTTCCCGCAGAGATTTTCTTAAGTTTTGCACAACAATGGCAGCTTTACTTGGATTAGAATCCAGCGGCGTTGGCCAGATCGTTAAAGCGCTTGAGACAAAACCCCGTCTTCCAGTCATTTGGTTCCATTTTCAGGAATGTACATGCTGCAGCGAATCATTTATCCGGGCTTCACATCCAATTGTTGCCAATATTGTTTTGGATAAGATCTCGTTAGACTATCAGGAGACCTTAATGGCCGCTTCCGGTTTTCAGGCTGAAGATGCTTACAAAACCGTAATGGCAAAATATCCCGGAGAATACATTGTAATGGTTGAAGGTTCAATCCCGACAAAGGACGAAGCCTACTGTTGCATTGGCGGACGAAGCGCAAAACAGATTCTGGAGGAAGCTGTTAAAAACTGTAAGGCAGTTGTTGCCTGGGGTAATTGTGCTTCAGCCGGATGTGTTCAGGCTGCAAGTCCTAACCCGACAGGTGCTAAACCGGTTCACAAAGTGATCAGCGGCAAGCCGGTAATAAATGTACAGGGCTGCCCGCCAATTGCTGATGTGATGGCTGGTGTCGTTGTTCATTTACTGACATTCGACCGCATTCCTCAATTGGATGAATTGGGCCGGCCAAAAGCTTTCTATTCCCGCCGTGTTCATGACACTTGTTACCGACGTGCGAATTTCGATGCCGGATTATTTGTCGAATCATTCGACGATGAAGGGGCAAAACGCGGGTATTGTCTTTACAAGATGGGATGTAAAGGTCCTGTCACCTATAATTCTTGTGGGATTATCAAATGGAATGACGGAATCAGTTATCCGATACAGTCGGGTCATCCATGTATTGGATGTGCCGAGGCGGGTTTCTGGGACAATGGTCCGTTCTATCAGCATTTACCAAGCATTGCAGGATTTGGTATTGAAACCACCGCCGACAAAGTTGGTCTTGCGCTTGGAATTGCTACTGCTGTGGGTGTTGCAGGACATGCCATTGTAACCAATATCCGGAAACAAAAGGAGATCACCAACGCTCCCGAAATTAAACTTAAATCTGAAACCCCTAAAGAATAATCGCCATGGCTGAAAGAATCGTAATAGATCCCATCACCCGAATCGAAGGTCACTTGCGGGTTGAGATTGAAGTTAATAACGGAATAATAACCGATGCCTTCAGTGCCGGAACAATGGTACGGGGTATTGAAACAATATTGAAAGGTCGCGATCCGCGTGATGCATGGGCTTTTGTTGGACGTGTCTGTGGCGTTTGTACTTCTACGCATTCGCTGACCTCTGTCCGGACAGTTGAAAATGCTTTGGGTATTTCAGCGCCGCCCAACGCTGAATTGATCCGCAACCTGATGGCAAATGCATTGTTTATCCAGGATCATGTCGTACACTTTTATGTGCTTCATGCCCTTGATTGGGTGGATGTGGTATCCGCGCTGAAAGCTGATCCCGCCGAAGCATCACGTATCGCACAAAGCATATCTCCATGGCCAAAAAGTTCGGTTGGTTATTTTTCTGATATTCAGAAACGGTTTAAAAACTTTGTGGAAAGTGGTCAGCTGGGCATTTTTGCGAATGGATACTGGGGACATTCAGCTTATAAACTGCCACCTGCTGTGAACCTCATTGCAGTTGCTCATTATCTGGAAGCACTTGAATGGCAGAAAGAACTTGTTAAGGTGCATACGATCTTTGGTGGGAAAAATCCTCATCCGAATTACCTTGTCGGAGGCGTTCCCTGTTCAATTAACATCGAGGAAGCAAATGCAGTAAATGCAGAACGGCTGGCAATGGTCGGAAAACTGTTCGAAGATGCGAAGACCTTTGTTAACCAGGTTTATATCCCCGATTTATTGGCGATAGCTTCTTATTATAAGAGTGATTGGGGTGCCATTGGCGGAGGCTTGACAAATTACATGTCCTTTGGCGATTTCCCGATGAACGGCTACAACAATCCCGAAAGCTTTAAAATGCCGAGGGGTGTGATCTTAAACCGTGACCTGAGTAAAATCCATGAGATCAAAGCCGATGATCCGGAACAAATTCAGGAGTATGTCAATAATAGCTGGTACGATTATTCGAAAGGGGATAAAGTCGGGTTGCACCCGTGGGATGGGGAAACCAACATCAATTATACGGGACCGAAACCTCCTTACGATCATCTTGATGTTTCGAAAAAATACAGCTGGGTGAAGACTCCAAGATGGAAAGGTTACCCGATGGAAGTTGGTCCACTGGCAAGAATGCTGGTTGGTTATGCTTCAGGAAGAGCAGAATACAAGGAGGTAATTGAAAGTACATTAAAAACGCTGAATGTGCCGGTTACCGCATTGTTTTCCACCCTTGGAAGGACCGCAGCACGGGGACTCGAAACCAAACTTGTGTGCGACTGGGCACTTGAATTCTATCAGCAGCTTTTGTCGAACATTAAGAATGGCGATACACGTACCATGAACAATGCAAAATGGGAACCTGAAACATGGCCCAAAGTTGCGAAGGGTATTGGAATGGTGGAAGCTCCGCGTGGTGCATTATCTCACTTTATTGTAATTGAAGACAAGAAAATAGCCAATTACCAATTGGTTGTTCCGACTACCTGGAACGCTTCACCGCGTGATTTGCAGGGTAAGCGGTCCGCTTTTGAAGAATCACTCATAGGTACGCCAGTTGCAGACCCAAAAGTTCCATTGGAAGTACTTCGGACGATTCATTCTTTCGATCCTTGTCTTGCTTGTGCCGTACATGTGTACGATGAACACGGAACCAGTATTCATGATCTTAAAACTTATTAAGCCATGAAAAGCAGAACGCTCCCCATGCGTGAAGTGTACGTATGGGAATTTCCAGTCCGGTTGTATCACTGGATCAATGCACTTTGCGTGACAGCATTGTGCATTACCGGTTTTCTGATCGGTAATCCGCTTTCATTGATGAAAGGGACCGAAGCCTATTTCAATTATTGGTTCGGAACAGTGCGGTTCATCCATTTTGTATTCGCTTTTCTGTTTTTCTTCAATTTTATATTCCGGATCTATTGGGGATTCGTAGGAAATGAATTTTCGCGCTGGTATAACTTTATTCCGCTCAAACGTTGTCAGTGGAAAGAGATCGTCGATGTTATAAAAGTGGATATATTGCAGGTTACCCATAAACAGGTCGATTCGATTGGGCACAATGCGCTGGCAAGTCTTATTTATTTCATCACGTTCCTGATCTTCCTGTTGCAATGTCTTACGGGGTTCGGTATGTATTCGGCCATGAGCAAATCATTTCTGCCAAAACTCTTTGCCTGGATTGTTCCTTTCCTGGGTGGCGATATGCATGTGCGACAACTGCATCATATCCTGATGTGGGGGTTTATCCTGTTTGCAATTGTGCATGTTTACCTGGTGTTCTACCACGATTATATCGAACGTCGGGGCGTTACCTCCTCGATGATCGGTGGGTGGAAATTTATTGAAGAAGATGTGATTGAACGTCACGATTTGCAATCGGAAGATTGCCCAAAATCTTAGTATTTACGTATCAACTTTAATTTTGACTTTGTCACAAAACAAGATTCTCGTTCTCGGGATAGGAAATATATTGCTCAAAGATGAAGGTGTGGGGATCCATGTAATCAGCACGCTTGAGAAAGAAGGTTATACGGAAGCCGACCTGATGGATGGCGGAACAGGAGGGTTTCATTTGCTTGGATTTATCCAATCGTACAAAACTGTTATCCTGATCGATGCATCACTCGATGAATTTCCCGCGGGACATGTCAGGGTACTGCACCCGAAATATGCCAAAGACTTTCCGTCACAATTAAGCGCGCACGAAATTGGCCTCAAAGACCTGCTTGATGCGTGCTTTTTGTTGGGGAATATGCCCGAAATCCGCCTTGTAGCTATTTCAATCAAAGATTTCCAGGAATTGGGAATGGAGCTTTCTTCCGAAGTTGAGGCAGTTATTCCCGAAGCGATCAGACAAGTTAAAGAGTTGGTGGAGGTGCTTAAAAATAATGGACAGGAATGAAGATTGATGTTCATCAAGAATTTGAATTCCTTTTTTTCCTTCTAAAATGAGAGACGTAGTCTCGGCCGATATTGTAGCAATGAATGTAATTGTTGGTTAGAGCCGTAGGCTCGGCGCATATAAAATAGATGTGTCGTACCTATGGCACTCCTGTTTCGCGCAATGTTTTATCTCAACGGATTAATATCCGTTGCTACAAAATGGATAGAGCCTATGGCTCTAAAAAAATATCCATTTATTCTTATCCCAAAGTCATTTGATCTTTTTCTTTTTAAAAGTATTATCAACCCTGACCGCTTCCGCTAATAGCTTCCGGATTGGTTGGTCATCTATTTCTTCAGGAGACTGGTATATTTTATAGAATACCTGCTTGTTCGTTCCATGGGTCAGGAAGTTGTCAATGTCATTCAGCTGATTGCCATACCAAAAGCCAAAGAGTATCCCTTTTTTGATACCTCCGCGTGGTATTGCTGATGGCCAGATAATACAGATTCCCTTATTGCCATAAAAGTAAGGGACATTGTAGGATATCTTCTCTTTGCAGTTGGGTGGCAATGCTTCCCGAACGATTTCCCTTAACACATCCACAATGATCCTTTCATCTTCGGGGAGCATCGCAAATAAATCAAGATAGGTTTCGATTTTCATGAATTGTAATTTCTCTAAAATGATTCATACTAAACTCCTCACGGAGTTTTTAACCCGACTCAATTAAGTGTCTGCTGAAAAATGTATTAATTATTGATATTGAATGATATATATCTGTCTGTATTAATAGGGTGCAAACATTTTTAATAAACAATCGCAAAAAGCTTGCACTTAAAATTTCAGTCTGTTAAAAAAAATTATCCCGGAGGGATAAAATGTTTATAGAAAGTGGATCTACCTTGCAAATATGCGACCCCAGCCGGGGTCGAACAACATTCTAATCATCATTTTCTATAAATATGTGACCTCCCTGAGGTCAATTCGAACCTGTATTGAGTTTTTCAGCAGACACTATTTAGAAGAGACTGCCGCTTAAATAATAATTGATCATTTATTGATGTCTTTTTCACAACGAAATTCAATTGATATTACCCCTGTTTCCCCAGCCACTCATACCAAAGATCCATCCCTTCACCCGTTTTTGCAGAGACTGTGATAAACTCCAGCTTTGGGTTAATCGAAAGGGCATATTTGATCGTCTTTTCGGTATCGAAATCAACATAAGGGAGCAGATCCGATTTATTGATCAGGCAAAGGTGGGAGGTCTGGAACATATACGGGTATTTCAATGGTTTATCGTCCCCTTCTGTCACACTGATCACGACCACCCGTTTAAATTCACCCAGGTCAAACAGCGCAGGGCACACAAGGTTGCCCACATTTTCGATGAAAAGAATGGAATTGAACTCCGGTTCAAGTTTTTTAAGTGCGGACTCCACCATTCGCGCATCCAAATGGCATCCCGAACCTGTGTTAATCTGGATAGCGGGCGCACCTGACTTTTCAATCCGGTCGGCATCCAATATTGTTTGCTGATCCCCCTCAATCACCGCAATTTTTCTGGTAGGAATCAATGCTTTGATTGTTTTTTCGAGAATACTTGTCTTACCCGAACCCGGTGAACTTACAAGGTTGAGGCAAAGCACCTTTCTTCCTTCAAAAAACCGCCGGTTGAGCTGTGCCAGTTTGTTGTTTTCCGAAAGGATATCGATGTTGAGGTTGATCACCTTGTTCTGAGCAGGTTCATGAGAATGGGTATAGGTTACACCATCATGCTCATGCGTATGAGGATGGCCATGATCATGGTCGTGATGATGTTCCGGATCAAAGTGATGTTCATGATCATGATGGTGATCCGGTTCATTGTCCTTGTGGCGGTCATGTATTTTAAAATCATCTGATTCGCCGCATCCACAGGTTTCGCACATCGCTTTATTCTTTTAAGTTTACAAAAAACTAAGTTGAACCCGCTTCGGGGTTCTTAATTAGGAACTGCTGAAAAATGTATTAATTATTAATATTGAATGATATATATATCTGTTTGGATTAATAAGGTGCAAACATTTTTAATAAACAATCGCAAAAAGCTTGCACTTAAAATTTCAGTCTGTTAAAAAATTATCCCAGAGGGATAAAATATTTATAGAAAGTGGATCTACCGTGCAAATATGCGACCCCAGCCGGGGTCGAACAACATTCTAATCATCATTTTCTATAAATATGTGACCTCCCTGAGGTCAATTC
>JANYLE010000456.1 GCA_025363795.1 Mariniphaga sp.
CTGGTCAAAATAATAAAAAAGTACCATCCCGTGATGATGAGCCTGCATTTTTCGCATTTCGATGAACTAAGCATAGAAACAAAAGAGGCATGTAATCGTCTGGCTGACGGCGGAATACCTCTTGGAAGCCAATGTGTTCTCCTAAAAGGAATTAATGATAGCGTCGAGACTTTTAAGAAATTAAATCACGAACTTTTAAAAGTTCGCGTGCGTCCTTACTATATTTACCAATGCGATCCGATCCCAGGTTCAGCCCATTTTCGTACACAGGTAAAAAAAGGGATTGAGATTATTCAGGGACTTCGTGGATTTACTTCGGGGTATGCCGTTCCCCATTTTGTTATTGATGCTCCAGGCGGCGGCGGTAAAATCCCGCTCTTGCCTGAGTCCGTTAAAAGCATTGATAAAGATGGTATTACACTCATAAACTATGAAGGGAAAGAATACATTTACCCTGAAAAGTCCTAATTTTAATTGCTAAATGATAAACGTTGGTTTAACGTTCGACCTCAAAGATGACTATTTAAAGTTGGGGTTTTCGAACGAAGAGGTTGCAGAGTTTGATGCTCCTGAAACCATTGACGCACTTGATTGTGCCATCACTGCTTTGGGTTTTGAAGTCATACGAATCGGAAATATTTTCAATTTGGTCGAATTTCTAAACTCAGGAAATCGTTGCGACCTAGTTTTCAACATATGCGAAGGGATGTTCGGAATTGCTCGTGAAGCCCAAGTGCCATGTCTCCTCGATGCCTATCAAATCCCATATATCTTTAGTACCCCTGATGTACTAAACCTTACCCTTGACAAGGGACTGACCAAACTTATTGCAGAACAAGCAGGGATTCTAACTGCCGAATTTAAAGTCGTCTCGCAATTAAATGAATTGCAATCAATTAATATACCATTCCCTCTTTTTGTTAAGCCGGTCGCAGAGGGAACGAGTAAAGGGATTGATGGTTTCTCTCTTGTCAATGATCATGCACAGCTTGAAGAATCGGTAAGTTACTTATTGAATACATTTCACCAACCGGTATTAGTCGAATCGTTTCTTCCGGGCCGTGAGTTTACGGTTGGAGTCACGGGAAGTGGAGATGATACAAAAGCATTGGGGACCATGGAAATTCTATTGAATGAATCCGCACCACACCCAATTTATTCCTACTCAGTAAAGAAAGATTGGGAAAAATATGCGAGTTATCGCATTGCCAATGATCCAGTAGCACTAAAGTGTGCCGAAATCGCAATTGATGTCTGGAAATTGATCAAAGGAAAAGACGCAGGACGTGTTGATTTCAGGTTGGATGTCAACGGAAATCCCAATTTAATTGAAGTAAATCCGTTGGCTGGTCTCAATCCTACTTATTCTGATCTTCCAATTCTGGCAAGGCTAAGTGGGATTACTTACGATCAATTAATTTCGGAGATAATGAATTCCGCTGTCAAACGCTTCGGATTAAATCTACAATGATGAAACTCGCACTTATCCTTCATAATCCGGTAAACAACGCGTCGAAAGAAGATGAACTGGATGTATTAAACCAGGCAGAACTGATAGAATCGACCCTTAAAATATTGGGCTATAGTTCTAAAAGAATCACTTTCGATCTAAGATCCAGTATTTTGGCAGATACTATTGCCAATAATAAAGTTGATATTGTATTTAATCTGGTTGAGACAATCAACGAATCAGGCCGACTTAGTTTTGTTGCCCCTGCCCTACTTGAACTTCTGGGTGTATCGTTCTCTGGATCAAGCACAGAGGCTATTTTTACAACAACAGACAAAATTATTTGCAAAACTATTCTTAGTTTTAATAAAATTAGTACGCCGCATAGGGCAAAATATTTGGCAGATATTGACCCGGAAAAGTATTACATTACCAAACCAATATCCGAAGACGGTTCAGTGGGAATCGATGATGCGTTAATCATTCAAGGCAAAGATATTACAGACATCCCAAAAGGATATTTTTCAGAAGAGTATATTCATGGTAGGGAGTTCAACATTTCAATAATAGGAGGAAAGGATACTTTTCATGTATTGCCACCAGCGGAAATGTGTTTTTTAAATGATTATTACGAAACAAAGCCACGCATTTTAGGGTATAAAGCTAAGTGGGACGAAACTTCAATGGAGTATCAAAACACAATAAGAAGTTTTCAGTTTAAAGAAACTGATGCAGAGCTAATTGAAAAACTGAAAGAAATTGCAGCGAAATGTTGGGAAATATTTGGACTCCGAGGATATGCCCGTGTTGACGTAAGAGTCGGAAGCGATAATTTGCCGCAAGTGATTGAAATAAATGCAAATCCATGTATTGCTCCCGACAGTGGGTTTGTTGCTGCATGTCAGGAGGCAGGATTAAGCAATACAGAAATTATCAGTAGAATTATTGAAGATGCAAAACGATATGAAGCAAGAATTTAAGTCAAAAGGGTTTAGAAAGACAGTGGTTCCAAGTGATATCATGAGTGTTACCCAGATTTTAAAATCTACAGGTTTCTTTAAACCACACGAAATAGATGTCGCGATCGAACTTATTGAAGATCGACTAAAAAATGGCGAGGGATGTGGTTATCAGTTTTGCTTCCTGGAGATTGAAGGACGTACAGTTGCCTATGGCTGTTATGGCGAGATCCCATGTACTATCAAAAATTATGATTTATACTGGTTGGCCGTTGATAACAATTTCAGAGGCAATGGGATAGGACGACTTCTGCTTGAGAAAATTGAATCTGACATAAAATCGCATGGAGGCAGAGGAATTTACATCGAAACTTCTAATAAAGAGCAATATACTCCAACTGTTTTATTCTATGAAAGTTGTAACTATCAACAAATTGCAGTTTTCAATGATTTTTACGATATCAACGATAATAAAGCTGTTTACTACAAGAAACTCTGATTACTGTGAGAGATCAAACCTCCTCATAAGTAACATCCTCTACTGGTGTTCCTTTATAGGTTTGAGGCTGGCGACTAACCTTCCAAGCCATGGATAGTGATGAGATTCCATTTATTATTAAGATTGCCCCAAGAAATGGTAAAATAGTTTCGGCACTTTTAAATGGATCACTTAACAAAAATATTCCACTGCCTAAGGTCAGAAGGGCAATAAGTAAAAAAATCCAGCCCCAAAACGAGCGGGAGAGCATTCCAAACGCTCCCATTAACTGTACAAAGCCCATTATTAATAAAATAATACCGAGAAAAATCACAAATACTTTGACCATCGCCGATGGTGAGGAGATAAATACAATTCCAAATAAAACATTGACAATTCCCTGAGTGGATAAAAATCCATTCATTGCGCCTTTTTTTTTCAGGTTCGATAAAATCATTGTAACCAGACCGCTAACCAGGAGCATGACCCCAATTACGATCATCACCGTTTGCATGGTTAATCCGGGGACAAAAAGCAATAAACCTCCCAACGCCATCGACAAAACGCCTCTTATATAAGCGTTGCGTGAGTTTGGAACAAAAAATCTTCCCATAATTCCAGTTTGAATAAAAAACAATGAATCAATCCAAGAGTGAATCTCTTTTAAACGAAGTTAATGTAAAAATCAATAATAAAAAATTATTTTGCAGATCGCAAAAGAAGCATAAATTATCAAACTGAAAGAACAAACTACATTCCGGTTATTGAAGCCATAGAAAAAATTCGACTATGTTTTGACATTTAGTTACAATCAAAATGAATTCAAATTCTTCAAACCTGCCCTTCAATTTAAAACGATTATTTTGATCATTTTCCAATTTTTTGAAAAATCAGTTTAAATTTGCATTCTCAAATAAAAGAATTACTTAACACAAATTATGGGACGCGCATTTGAATTCAGAAAGGCCAGAAAACTTAAACGCTGGGGATCAATGGCCAGAACATTCACTAAAATTGGAAAAGAGATAGCAATCTCAATAAAATCCGGTGGTCCGGATCCTGCAAATAACTCACGATTACGAGTATTGATGCAGAATGCAAAGAATGCTAATATGCCTAAAGAGAATGTTGAACGGGCAATTAAAAAAGCGACTTCGAAAGATCAGTCTGATTACAAGGAAGTTGTATATGAAGGTTATGCACCATACGGAATCGCTGTACTAGTTGAAACAGCAACGGATAATACAACGCGCACTGTTGCAAATGTCCGTAGTTATTTCAATAAAAACGGTGGCTCACTTGGAACATCAGGATGTGTTGAATACCTGTTCGAGCACAAGTGCATCTTCAAAATAAAAAACAAAGAAGGACTTGATATTGAGGAACTTGAACTCGAGATGATTGATTTTGGTGTCCAGGAAATCTTCCCAGAAGAAGATAATATCATTATCTACGGTGACTTTGAAGCCTTTGGCCCGATTCAGAAATATATCGAAGAAAATGGATTTGAAATTGTATCAGCTGATTTTGAAAGAATTCCTTCAGAGGTTAAAGAGTTAACTGAGGAACAAATTATTGAAGTTGAAAAGTTACTGGAAAAATTGGAAGATGATGAAGACGTTACAAACGTCTACCATAATATGAAAGATTAGGTAAACCTTGTCTCATGGTTAAAGCAGAAATTCCAAAAATTTCTGCTTTTTCTTTTCCAAATCGTTTTGCTCTAAAGCAACATAGTCGTTAACCCAATTCAATATCAATAAAATAACCTACTAATAATATGACAATTGGTTACAAGTCAAATATTTCTGCAAGATGAAAATAATTATATATTCAATATTAATTATGGAGAATATCAAAATTCCGTTATATTTTGATCATTTTAAATCATCTTTTTTTTGTATTAAATGCTAATATTGTATTAACAAAACAACAATAAAACACACTAGATATTTAAAACATCCTTTCACACGTTGAAAGGTTATTTAGGTTAGGTTTAGGTTAGGTTAAGCAAGGAGTTCTTCAACTCCTTGCTTTTTTTATATAATTCTGCGACGATTATTCTTCTGCGAGCAGCAACTGCTTTCCCCGTTCAAGATTTTCAAGCTGTTTTGCAGATAGTCTCGGATATTCAATACCATGAGATTTTAATTTTTCAATAATTATCTCACATACAGCAATTTGCATAAACCATTTATGGTCTGCCGGAATGATATACCATGGAGCCAAAGCGGTAGATGTATGCTGGAAAGCTTGTTCGTAAGCGACCTGGTAATCATTCCAAAATTTACGTTCCACGACATCACGGTCCGAGAACTTCCAGTTTTTCCCTTGATCATCAATTCTTTTCAAAAACCGCTTTTTCTGTTCCTCCTTCGAAATATTCAGAAAGAACTTTAAGACGATCGTTCCGTTATTGACCAGGTATTTCTCAAAATTATTGATATCATTATAACGTTGTAACCACAATGACTGATCGGGAGTAATTTCACTATAATCAACAGGAAGTCTCTGGCCAACAAGAATTTCAGGATGCACACGGGTAACCAGAACTTCTTCATAATAGGAGCGGTTAAATATTCCGATATCGCCTTTTGCAGGGGTAACTTTCATACAGCGCCATAAATAGGCGTGATCAAGCTCCTCTGCTGACGGAGCTTTAAAGCTGGTGACATTGCATCCTTGTGGATTGATTCCTGACATCACATGTTTAATCGTACTGTCTTTACCGGCAGCATCCATTGCCTGAAAAATGATCAACAACGAAAATTTGTCCTGAGCATAAAGCATCTCCTGAATTTTTGACAGCTCTTTTACTCCCTCTATCAATTTCTCTTCAGCATCCTTCGGATTGCTAAACGAACCGGTGTCGTCTGTTTTAAAATCTTTTAATTTCCCACTTCGGTCTGTAGGAAAAATGTATTTACTGTAATTCATATTGTTATCCATTAAATTTGTAAGGCAATTAAAGAATCAATTCCAGCTATTAATCATTAAAATTAAGCAATAAATGCAAGTTTACAATTTTCAGCCTCTGAATTTGCCGCTTATATTGAATAAGTTGTACAAATAGCGTTTTGATATTAACCATTTTTTGAACTTAATGTTTAAACCATTTTCAATATGAAAGATCATGTCCTTATTATTGAAATAATCAATTGGCATATACTTTTCAATAAGCACTTTGCAAATGCCGGTGAGTTTACCGGCAAAACAGAGGTCCATTTTACCTATCTTTGCACAAAAGTTCGCAAAAACAAATCGAATGTTAGATCAATCAACAATATGCGCCATTTCGACCCCACCCGGAAGCGGAGGAATTGCCATCATCCGCCTTTCAGGAAAAGAGGCAATAGGGATTGTAGAATGCATTTACGAATCTCCGATAAAAAGTAAAAAGCTTACTGATCAACAGGCAAATACACTCCATTTTGGGTCTATAAAATCGGGCGAAGAACCGATTGATGACGTTATTATAAGTCTTTTTAAATCACCACACTCCTTTACCGGTGAAGATATCGTTGAAATCTCTTGTCATGGTTCAGTGTATATCCAACAAAAGATCCTCCAATTATTAGTTTCAAGCGGTGCAAGGCTTGCCAGGCCAGGAGAGTTCACCCAAAGAGCATTTCTGAATGGGAAGATGGATTTATCTCAGGCAGAAGCTGTAGCGGACCTTATAGCTTCCGGAAATGCTGCAGCTCATAAATTGGCAATCTCACAAATGCGCGGAGGATTTTCGCGTGAGATCAATCAACTCAGAGAAGAATTACTCAGATTCGCTGCTTTAATTGAACTAGAACTCGATTTCAGTGAAGAAGATGTCGAATTTGCCAACCGAAGTTCATTAATTGAATTATCTACACGAATAGGCAACCTGTTGAGAAAACTGACCGAATCTTTCCGTCTGGGTAATGCAATCAAAAACGGAATTCCTGTAGCGATAATCGGGGAAACCAATGTCGGAAAATCAACCTTGCTCAATGCACTTCTTAATGAAGATAAGGCCATTGTTTCAGATATTCATGGTACTACGCGCGATGTAATAGAAGATGTTGTCAATATCGATGGCACCTTATTTCGTTTTTCGGACACTGCAGGCATTCGTGAAACACACGATTTTATTGAATCGATTGGAATCGAGCGTAGTTATAGCCAACTTGAAAAAGCGGATATCGTTTTGCTCGTAACCGATCTCAGCGGTTCAATAGAGGCAATAATTGAAAGAGTAGTGAAAATCCGCGAGAAAATTTCAGAGCAGAAGTTAATTATCATCGCGAATAAAGTTGATATTGCATCGGCAACTGCCCAGGCACAGTTATCCGGATTTCCTTTGCTTTCCAATGAAGAGTTGGTTTTTATCGCAGCCAAAAGCAAAGAGAACCTCGATAAGTTGATTCAAATTATGAATCAGACGGTAAATTTTGAATCCATCGGTCCTAAAGATATTGTTGTCACAAACATACGTCATTTTGAAGCGCTGACATTAGCCTACCAATCCATTCAAAGGGTTATCGAAGGGTTGAAAACAGGAATTTCCGGCGATTTTCTTGCACAAGACATCAGGGAATGCCTTCATTATCTTGGCGAAATTACTGGTGAAATATCTACTGATGAAATTCTTGGTCATATTTTCAAGCATTTCTGTATCGGCAAATAACCACTGATAATCAATAACTTACAAATACCATAATTTATCACTAAGTCGCTATTTTATAGCGACTTTTGTTTTTCAATTATACTTCTTAATAATTGATATTAAGCCATTTTAATACATATTTTGTACCGTATTTGTATCGCGTTTCAAAAAAATCTTATATTTGTAGTTATTAAGTCATAGATAATACATGATTGGAACACCATGAAACATGGTGAAACACCATGAAACAAAATTGGGAGAGTTTATGAATAGTGATACAGGAATTCAAAAGAGGTGCGAATGGTGCAGTAAGTTGTTTATTGCTCAAAAACTGACTACACGTTATTGTTCTCATGCTTGCAATTCGAAAGCTTACAAATCAAAAAAAAGAGAAGAGGCTATAAAAAGATTTGATGAAGAAGCAGGAAAGCAATATAAAATGACAGGAATCAGCTATGCTACTATTCAGGAAATAGAGAGGATAAGCAATACCTACGAAAATATAAAAGATAAAGAATACCTTTCTGTTTCAGAAACGGCTTTCCTTCTAAGTGTGGGGCGAACGACTGTCTATCGTTATCTGCATGATGGTACATTGGGAGCATTTCAAACGAATGGCAAAACATTCATTCGCAAGATCGATATTGATGCTATGTTCGATAATTCAGAGGAATACAGAGCCAGACCCCAAAAAGAAAGAAAACCCGTTACTGAATTTTATACCATTGATGAGATAAAAGAAAAGTTTAATATTAAAGAATCGTGGATTTTTAGAATTGCGAAAGAAAATAATATTCCAAAGACCTTGGTCAGGGGTAAGTCTTATTTCAGCAAAAAGCATTTCGACCGATATTTCGAAAAAAAAGGGTTTGAAAAAACGCAACAGATTGAAGAATGGTATAGTGTAAAAGATATTCAAGAAAAATACAACCTTTCGCTACCCGCGATTTACAGTTTTGTTTCCGAAAACAACATCCACCGGAAAAAAGAAGGCCGAAACGTACTGTACTCAAAGAAGCATTTTGACGAAGCTAAGGGGTATGTTAAGCCTGAATATTATACGGTTGAAGAAGCCATGCTGAAATACAATCTGACCCGCGATTCTTTGTATCACCATTTGAAATATCATAATATCCCCAAAGAAAAAGAAGGCAGGTATATCAAAATATCAAAACCTGAATTAGATAAATTATTCGCTATATCAATCACATTATAGAATGACAACAATCTCCAAGGTAACATTAAGAAAACGACCTGTTGCAGGTGCTAAGGAAAGCCTGTATTTAGATTTCTATCCGCCCATTCGTGATCCGTTCACAATGCGAATGACACGCCGGGAATCATTGGGCATCTATATCTATTTAAAACCGAGAAATGAGTTTGAACGAGAATTCAATCATGAAATGATGATGAAAGCTGAAGTTATCAGAAGCTTACGGGTTCAATCACTTATAAATGAAGAGTTTGGTTTTTTGGATAAAAACAAGAAGAAAGCTGACTTTCTCTCCTATTTTGAGCTGAAAGCAAAAAAGAAAGATCAAAAGTGGATGAAAGTATATATGCACTTCAGCAATTTTGTAAAAGGCAAATGTACATTTGGAGATGTTACTGTAGAATTGTGCAATAAATTCAGAGACTATCTTCTCGATACCAAGCAATTGGCTCATAAAGACAATAAAATATCACAGAATTCAGCAGCCGGTTATTTTTCAACATTTCGGGCATTATTGAAAATTGCCTATAAAGAAAAATTCTTCAGAGAAAATCTTAATGATTATCTGGAATCGATTGAAACCACCGATGTTAAAAAGGAATATCTCACTTTAGACGAAGTAAAACTCCTGGCCTCTACCCCATGCGAGCTCCCTATCCTAAAATCAGCTTCTTTGTTTTCGTGTTTGACCGGATTACGGATAAGTGATATTTTGAATCTGGAGTGGAATAGTATTGTACCGGCATCGGAAGGTGGCTACTGTATGCGAATCAGAACAGAAAAAACAGAGACCGAAACCACATTGCCACTTAGTGATGAAGCTATGGAATTATGCGGAAAACCTGGCGATGGAAAGGTTTTTAAAGGGTTACAGAAATACATGACTCACCAACCTTTGAAAAATTGGATTGAAAGCGCAGGAATAACAAAACATATTACTTTTCATTGTTTTCGCCATACTTTTGCTACTTTGCAAATTGCTTTGGGAACAGATATTTATACTGTAAGTAAAATGCTTACTCATAAGAACGTTACAACAACCCAGATTTATGCTGATTTGGTAAGTTCTAAAAAACGAGAATCGGCAAATAAAATATCATTGAAATAAGAGTTGATGAAAAAAGATGAAGATCAAAAATTTGAGTTGGTTACAATCTACATGTTATGTGGATGTGCTGGCATTGTGATTGCTGCCCTGGCCCGATTGTCTGCTTTAAAATTAGGTTTAGATGTTTTCACAGCCAACCTTGTCTTTGTTGTTTTCATTGCAATTGCAATTAGCATTTTTCTTTCCATCCAGTTGACAATTAAGAACCTGATGTTCCCATGGATAAAAAAGTTGTTATTAAAAACACCGCGTTTCAGTAATAAAAAAGAGAAAATGCCACCCTTGGTGGAGATAGATACCATTGAGCAGGAATCTGTCCCTTCGTTAGATGATTGGAGAAATGAACAACTTCATAATAAAGCGGAGGAAAAGGAAAGAAAATTAAAAGTGGCGCTTCATTATTCAAAAAAGACTTTTGTATCCTATGCTTCTGATGAACAGATTGATATTCTTTGTGAGGACATAATTCATTATGCTAATAAATTGGATTTAAATAACTTAAAACCAGTCATTATTAGGAGTGATTTATCGGCACTCGATCTTTTGCACTTTGGATGGAACATCTGGAATCACTTCAGGATAAGTAACCAGAATAATACGGCCTATTTTTTAAAACTAGTATTTGCCATTCCATTGAAAGATATGGAAGTAGAAACCATCAAAAAACATCTGAAAGATGACGAACTTAAGGGAATCATCAAGATTCAGGAAGACCTTTCTAAATATTAGCAGCTAAATCATCATTAACAATCAGTGTTTTTATTGTGTTCTTATTGTGTTTTTCCTGTGATGTAAAACACAGAGAAAACACATCGTTTGTTTGCACCACAACAATTAAAAACAATAGTTATGAATGCAAACGAAATTTCTTTTGAAAATCTGCCAAAAGCAGTTGCTCATTTGGTAGACGAAGTAGCTGAGATTAAATCATTAGTACGAAAAGGGCAAACCCCGCTCCCACCAAAACGAATTCCTATTGGAATTGAAGATGCCTGTAAAATTATTGGAAAAGCCAAGCCTACCGTTTATGCCCTTGTCCGCAAACGCCTACTCCCCTGCTACAAGAACGGTAAGAAACTTTATTTTTTTGAAGATGAATTAATGGCCTGGATCGAGAATGGCCGAAAGAAAACAGTACATGAACTTACTGCGGAATTAGAAGCATCTGTGCATAAAAGACCATCTGGCTTTCGGAATCGATAAGACCATAAGCATTAAACATCCTCAATGGAAAAAGGAAATGTAGATAAGTCTGCTTCATCGGTGAATATTTCTGAGCTTTGGCAAAAATCACGACTGTTAATCACAGATGAGTTTGTTTCTCCACCGGTAATTGTGAAGGTGGACGATTCAATTATCTGTACGTTGGGAAATTTTAGTGCTTCAACCGGCAAGGCCAAGAGCAAGAAAACATTCAATGTTTGTGCTATTGTTGCAGCAGCTTTAACCAACAGCATGGTGTTGAATTATTCAGCTTCTCTGCCTGAAGGAAAACGCAAAATCCTGTATGCCGACACCGAGCAAAGTGCTTTTCATTGCCAGCGAACATTGAAACGAATCCTGAATCTGGCCAATCTTCCGACAGACCAGCAACCTGATTCTTTGGAGTTTCTTTCCCTACGGAAGTATTCTCCAAGAATACGACTAGCGATCATCGAGGAAGCAATCTGCCACATGGAAGGGTTGGGACTGGTAATCATTGACGGAATCCGTGACCTGGCTTACGATATCAACAGTCCGGGAGAATCAACCGATTTGATTACGAAGCTGATGCAATGGACAGACGAACAGCAAGTGCATATCCACACGGTTCTACACCTGAACAAAGGGGATGACAATACGCGCGGACATCTGGGAACTGAACTGAACAATAAGGCTGAAACCGTTTTACAGGTAACCAAAGATGAGCTTGACAAGGATATTAGTTCGGTATCATCCATGTATATCCGGGATATCGATTTTAACCCGTTCGCCTTCCGGATCAACGCCATTGGATTACCGGAACCAGTGGAAGATTACCAGGTAAAGCAGTCTTCATCTCAAAAGGGTTTCGATTATCTCGAAGTTCCTGAGGCTAGGCACATGGAAGCGTTGGAAAACCTGTTTGCTGATGCAGAACTGATCTCGTACTCCAGCCTGATCGATAAGTTACAAAAAAGCTATGCTCAGGTTGGTTATTCTTTCGGAGTGAATAAAGCCAAGTTATTGAAAGTATTCCTTGAAAATAAGCGGATGATTCTCAAAGACGATAAATCGTACCGGTTTAACCCTGATTTTCACTTTTGACCGGTTTAGTTTAGTCTGGGTGTATATATAATAAACCATACTAAACCAGTTTAAGCAGTTTAAACCGGTTTATCGTACCAGGGTTCCGGTTTGGTTTAGGTTAAACCGCTAAACTAAACTTCATTCCAGGGTTATCGAATAATCAGGCTGGCCAAAAGAAAAAGATACGGATAAAAGTACGATGGTATGTATGACCATTGGTATGTTGGTGCATAGGTACATCAGTACGTTGGTACAACAATACATCAATGTGTCAATATGATTATTCAACAATCATTCGATCAATTAATCATTCAACTAAAAAAACATGAATATCAGTGAAGCAAAAAATATAGCTATGGCAGATTACCTGCAATCCATCGGGATAATTCCCTGCAAAAAGCAAGGGAACAACCTTTGGTATTATTCTCCTTTCCGTAGTGAAACCGAACCCTCATTTAAGATAAACCTTGCGTTAAACCAGTGGTACGATTTCGGACTGGGTAAAGGCGGTAATATTATCAGCTTTATCCTGGAGCAACATCAAACCGACAATGTTTCGCAAGCCCTTCAAATCCTTTCCAGTAAAGCTTCGGAAATCAAACCCCATTCGTTTTCTTTTCGCCAGCAGGAGAATTTACCGTGCTTTGACGATATAAGAATTAAACCACTCGAAAACCCAGCGCTAATTCAATACCTGAAGGATCGGCAGATTCAGATTGCTTGTGCCATGAAGACGTGTAAAGAGGTGCATTTCAAGACCAAAGACAAGGCCTATTTTGCCATTGGATTTGAAAACAACCTAGGAGGATTTGAATTGAGAAACAAGTACTTTCAGGGAACTTTGTCTCCGAAAGGAATTACTCACATCCAGAATGGGAAAGCTACCTGTTGCATTTTTGAGGGATTTATGGACTACCTTTCATTTCTTACCATTGCGCAGAAACAAACTCCTGGTCCCGACAGCATAAACAAGCAAGATTACATCATCCTGAATTCCGTAGCTAACGTTTCCAAAGCAATCAGCACCATAGCAAGTTATAAAGAGAAGTATTGCTACCTGGACAATGACAGAGCCGGTGTTTTTGCTTTCCGGGAAATACAGGAGAAATGCGGACAAAATGTAAAAGATATGTCCGCCACTTACCGAGAATACAAAGACCTGAACGATTACCTGAGCCAAAAGAAAAAGGCATTGAATTTACCTCAGAAATTTAAAAGGCCGGGATTGAAACGGTAAAACGTAATCCGGCAGGCAAGCATTGGTTTTATCGAAGAAAGTTTGTGTTTAGCCCAGATTGTACTCCAGTAACAGAATGGCGAATTATGAATAAACCTGAACCGAAATAAATAAGAATGAATGGAAATAAACATTTTCGAATAGAATCAGATAATTTATTCATTACTATCTATATACATGCAAAACTATCCTGTCTGAAGGGAGAGCAAGTTTGTGTATCGGTCTGCCCGATACCTTGCTCTGCGAGGCTAAAGAACATCCCGCCGGTCTAATCTAAACAATTAAAAATACAAAGCATGAGAACAATCAAAAACAGAAATACCGGTGGCAGGCCAGCCAAAGCACCTGCCGAAAAAAAGGGTTATAAAATAACGATCAAGATGGACACAGAAGAATATTATACGCTTAAAGCTAAATCAAGAGATGCCGGGATTAACCGCAGCGAATTTATCCGCCTTTGTATTCGGTCCAGCGTGGTTAAGCAACGGCTTACTTCAGAATTGATGGCATACATCCGCCAGCTTTGCGGGATGGCCAACAACATCAACCAGGTTGCACACCGAGCCAATGCTGCCGGGTATTCTGATGTACACAGGCAATGCCTTTCTATGAACGAACGGTTGGATAACGTAATCAAAAAGATTGAAGATGATTGCTAAGATAGTACAAGGTCGTGGGTTTCGTGGCGTGGTGAACTATGTCCTGGATAAAGACCATTCACATTTGCTTTATGCTGAAGGGGTAAGGCTGAAGGATAAAGAATCCATTATTCAAAGTTTTGTTGCCCAGCAAAAGCTGAACCCGAAAATAGTAAAACCGGTGGCGCATATTTCGCTAGACTTTTCTGTCCAGGATAAAAACAGGCTAACCGATCAATTTATGGCTGGTATGGCACTGGAGTACATGGAAAAGATGGGATACCGGGACACACAGTACATCATTGCCCGGCATCATGACACAGACCATCCACACATCCATATCGTGATCAACCGGATCAACAATAATGGGAAGCGGATAGCCGACCAGAATGAAAAGCTGCGAAACACTCGAATTTGCATGGAACTAACCAAAAAGTACGGCTTGTATATTGCTTCAGGCAAGGAGAACGTGAAAGAACACCGGTTAAAAGAGCCAGATAAAACCAAATACGAAATCTATCATGCCTTGAAATCGGCTATTCCAGATTGTAAAAACTGGAAAGAATTAAAAGCGGAATTACTTCAGTCAGGTATTACGATTGAATTTCGAAACAATGGAAATACGGAAAAAATCCAGGGAGTCCGGTTTGGGAAGAATGGATATGAGTTTAACGGTTCCAAGATTGACCGGGTTTGCAGTTATTCCAAAATCAGTTACCAGTTGTACCTGAATGAAAAGTTAAACCAAAATGAGAGCCAGCAGCATTCAGCGACTGACCAACCAGATCAACTAGACCAGCAGGGCAACACGTTGAATATTTCTTCTGGACTTGAAAATGCAGCTTCAGTATTGGGCGGATTATTCGACTTTACGAATCCTTCACATCATTACGATGAGAATGAAGCCGATTTTTTAAAAGAGCAAGCCAGAAGGCGGAAAAAGAAGAAAAACAACCAATACAGGCACAGATTATAAACAAATTAAATCAATACTTATGGGCAGCAGTAAAATGGATTCTTCGGCAGTTTATGCCCTTTTTGAAGAATTAAAACTAAGAATTGACGAGCTGGGCAAAGGAACAACTCCAAACAACCAGTCTGATTCAACTTTTTCCCCCGGAGAACTAACATCATTGATCGAAGATCTACGAACCCAGATTAACCAACGGCAGTTTACACCTGAACAAATAAAGGTTTTGCAAACAAACCTGGCCCAGTATTCTGCCTATTCATTGGGTAAGGTTAACGACAGTCTCAGAAAAGTAATAACTGAATTAAAAACAGAAATTACCCCTACTGATGAAAAGATCAGTCTGATAAGGTTACCACAAAATACGGTTACCCGCAAAGAGAATGTTTTTATCGTGGATTTTCGAAACAGTAAGGCTACTATTACTATTATCACCTTGACTTTACTCATTCTATTTTCATTGGGCGGTAATATTTGGCAATTAAACAGGAACAGCCAACTTAAGGATAATGATCTGAAATACCGTTACATCAAATCAACCAACGGGATTAATCCGGCAAATCTCAATATGCTAGAAGATGTTTTCTATTATCAAAGGGATAAAAACAAGATTGGAGAAATTCGTCAGAAAGTGGAGGAATACGAAAGAAAGGTACAAAAAGCTGCCGATGAAATTGAACGCCAACAATTTAAGATGCAAAATAAACATTAAAGAATCCATCTTCTTAGAAGGTGGACTTATTATTTAAAGGCACTATGTCATTTTAATAAAATTACATTTAAAAGATTTAAAGTTATAGTCATAATCCGGATGTATTAATCAATATGGAGGATTAGCCGGATTGAACAGATCATTGCTGCTTTCGATCCTTTTGATCAAATAGCGTACTTTTTGGGTTAGTAAGTTGAAGAATTTGAACGATTCTTTCTGCGATGCCCCACTAATCAGGGTCGATTTATGCATGGCATTGTTAATCCATTTCATTGATTCGTTGCAGAAATCTTTATTCGTTGTGACCATACTGTTGATGGTGTATAATTTTATAATACAAGTGGTAGTTTGATCACGCTTCATCACCACAAAATTATTCTCAAGTTCGATGCCACTCAAGTATAATTTATAATGAGCTGCACCTGGCAACTCGTCTTTAAATCCACGGGTTGACCATTGATTAATTCCATTTATCATTTCAAGCAGTTGTTTACAAAGCAACAATGCTTCATCTGTTGATGAAAAATAACCACTCTCAAAATAGTAGTCAATCAGTCTCAAAATGGTGTCAAAAGTGCGGTCAGTCCAAATTTCAACCGAAGGTATTACTTTGTATACGGCTGTCAGATGCTTGTAAATGTCAATTAATTCATCATCAACCATCATACTGCAGAATTCACTGAAGTTGCCTTGAAAAGCCCCGGTACTGTTAGACCACGAAAAAACTTTAAACAAGGTAAGTTCGGTGTATGGCAAAAAATGAAACATCGGAATATCAATAGCCGTGAAGAACACTTTCTTTTCATTTGCTTTCGCCAAGGCTGTAAAGCTTTGCAGCAATTGTTTCATATATTGTTTGTAAACAATGGCGTTTTTGAGATCGAGCGGAACGTAGCCAAAATGCAGGATTTGCTGTTTAGCTCCAACGAGAGCATCAAATGAAACATTAAAATGAGTACAAATCTTGGCTAGTTCATCAACATCGAGTCGTTTCTCGCCTCTTAGGCGTCGATAGACTGCATCGTTGCTGATATTTAACAGATCGGAAATGGCATCAACCAGCGTGATATTACTGATGACATGACTTTTAAGTTGCTCAAATAGTAATCGCTGTAAATCGACCGTTTTTTCTTCTTCCATAACCAGATATTATTATGCAAATATTTGCGAATACCAATAATAACGAAATCAATTCGTCTCAAATTTAGCAAATAACGCAACACTCACAATTGATTTTATTACGATTCATCCAAATATTTGTGGAAATCAAGAATTTATAAAAATCAACATTCATTTTCGATTTCCATAAGAATAAGCACATGCTACTTTTGATGTATCAATCAATTTGGCTATCCCTTCCCAAGTTTTCACTCACTTCGTCTCCAACTTTTAGGAGCGAAGGTGAGTGAAACTATACAAAATAAAAATTGCCAGAATGAAAGTGCAACCAAATAAGACCATGAATTCTTCATCAGTACTTAGAATAATTTTTCTTTTTTTGACTATTAAGTCGTTTGGACAGAACAAACAGCCAGAAGACTATGGATTTAGTCACTTACAGACAATTTACAAAGGTGACACTGTTGATGTTTTGATAAAATCAAAAAAAGGAGAAGAACAAAAAGCAAAACCATTGCTTTTATTTTGCCAAGGTAGCTTACCACAACCATTAATAAAATTTGATGAACAAGGTATGTATGGTGTTTTCCCTTTTAATCCAGATAGTTTAACGATAGATTATCATATAGCAATTGTAAGCAAACCTTTTATCCCGCTAATAAGGGAAAGGAAATTATTGGATAGAAATTTCACCTTCATTGATAGTACAGGGTCTTACCCTAAAAAATATTCAGAAAGA
>JANYLE010000162.1 GCA_025363795.1 Mariniphaga sp.
TCGGATTATTACTTTGAAGTTTATTTGAAAGATCCATAACTGATGAATTTATTTTAGATCGGAAGATAGTAAATATATTTGTTTATTCTGCGAAACTAATACAAAATTTTTAATTAGCGACGTATTGATGTTCAAATCTACCCATTAATTTCAGACTTAATTCCCATCTTTCAGGCTCTGATTTATCCTTTTAAATTAGTTAAACTCGCCGTTTTTATATCTTTTGATAATGTGTTCGATCATTGCATCGTCTTCGGGATCATACCTCGAATTCAAATTGGCTCCAAACATAAATGCTGCCGATTGCCACATGACTGCATTAAATCCTCCCCGGTAAGATTTTATCAGCTCATAGGGCGATTTCCCGGTTTCGCGATGAATCAATTTAAGCAGAAGCCGTCCTTGTCTTACATCAAGCGTCTTAAGGGAATCGATATACGTTTTATAGACATAGTCCTGGTACCATTTGATATAAGTCTTCCTTCTGGCTTTATCCGTGTAAATACTGTCAAGCTCAGCATTGACAAGCTTTAATTCACTGCTCACAATGAGCGCCAATGGGTATGTTTTCAATACATCAATTTCCAGTTGGTTATACTTTCTTTCCTGTCTTTTATTTTTGAACGGGAAATGGCGAATAATCTCCACTTCGCTTAGGTTGACGTGCAGAACGCTGTCGTGTGCCGGAAAGATAAATCCTTTGAATTTGTTGGCAGCCGCTGCTTCTTCCCTTTTTTTCTGCAGCTCAATTCTTTTATTCTGAGCACTAAGTGAAAATTGCGAAATAAAGATGAACAGGAGAATTGAACTTATTACTTTGACCATTTTTAACTTTTTATTGGACAAAGTTAATATATTTTCCCCGCAGGGAAACCGATCAACAGTCCGTTCACTATAAGCAATAATGCTCTAAAAAGGTTCAAAGCTGTTTATGCAATAGATTCATCGTTCTTCCGACTTCCTTATCTGTTCCATTATTTTTCCTTTTACCCTTAACCTTTCCACTTTAGCCTTTAACTTTTCCACTTTAACCTTTTCACTTTAACCTTTCTTCTTTCCCCTTGTCTTCCTTATTGATTTGCATCCGAATTAATCAGCTCAAATAATTGCAATTGTGTGCAGGATTTTCTATATCTTTAATGTACAGAGAACAGCACTAAACTATAGGAGGTACTAACAATGAAACAAACTACGCCATTTGTGATTACAATTAGTCGTCAGTTGGGAAGCGGAGGTGCTTATATTGGACAACTACTTGCCAAAAAACTGAATATCTACTATGCCGACCGTGAAATCCTGAGTCAGGCTGCCAAACAGCTCGCGGTGCTGGAAGGGGAATTAGAATCACGTGATGAAAAATTACTCTCATTCTGGAGTTCATTCTTCCATATCAATGGATTTGCTACCGATTATCACCTTCCCCCACAAATGAATTTCCCGTTTGACGGTGAGATATTTGCAGCAGAGGCAGATGTAATAAAACGTATTGCAGAAGAGCGTTCAGCTGTTATTATTGGCCGTTGCGGATTTCATATCCTGAGGGATTATACCACCCATTTCAGCATTTTTTTGCATGCGAGCATCCCTTTCAGAAGTAAAAGGGTTCAGGAACTGTACGCAGTGTCAGAAAAAGAAGCTACGGAAATGATTGCCCGCAATGATAAGGCGAGAGCTGATTATATCGACACCTTTACTGGGAAAAAATGGACCGATGCTTCTCAGTTTGACCTGACGCTTAATACGGGTAAAATAGGAATTGATAAAAGCGCGGATCTTATTTTAAACTATTTGGAATCACGTTAATTTCAACCACGCTTTGCTGATGTGGTTTAATCCCAGGGCGAGGCAATTGGGGGATGAATTAAATCAAGCAACCCCTCAAGGGACATATATTAAATTGATAGTTAGATTATATTGCCCTTTCAGGGCGTTATTGTAGTGGTTAATCCCAAGGCGATGCCATTGGGTTAGAATATTTTGCCACTTCGTGGCGGGACAGCATTATCTTAGTGTCAGATTAGTCCACGGGCCGAAGGCCCAGTATAATATAGCTCAAAGGCAACGCCTTGAGATTAATAAAAGGAACAAACAGAAGCGCCCTGCAAGGGCATTATAAAAACGAAAACCATGTCGCAATCGTTATCAAAATTGTACGTTCATGCCATTTTTCATGTTAAGTACAACGATTATTTGATAAAACCGGAAAACGATGAGGAATTGTATGCGTACATTGGTAGTGTTATCAAGCTGTCGAAATCGATTCCAATTATCATTAATGGTATTGAGAACCATGTTCATGTGCTTTGTATCATGTCGAAGAATATTTGTCTGGCTGATTTAATGGAAGATATTAAACGCAATAGCAGCCGGTGGATTAAAACAAAGGGAATTCATTATCAAAATTTTGCATGGCAAGGTGGATATGCGGGTTTTTCAGTAAGTCCATCAAAAGTCGAAGCAGTGAAGAAATACATTGCAAATCAGAAAAATCATCATCATCAACAACCATTCAAAGAGGAATACATTCAATTTTTAAAGGAACATAGCGTAGCATTCAATGATCAATTCTTATGGACATGAAGATCAATCGCGCTGTTTACCGGCTATTCTTCGCGGCGTTTTTGCTGCTATTTTTATTGAACTGCAGAAAACAAACCATTCCGTTTGACGCGCCTCCGGTTGTTACTACGCATGCTGTAACAGCAGATATCGGAGCCTGGTCTGTGATAATGGGTGGAGAGGTTATTTCCGAAGGCGGCACTGAGGTAACTGAAAAAGGTGTTTGTGTAAGCACGCATCAAAACCCTACCCTTACAGATGATCGTTATCCCGGTGGTTTTGGTACAGGCGTTATCGCTGTGCAGGTTGTTGTTAGTCCGGGTACAACCTATTATGTAAGGGCTTACGCGACCAATGCCTTTGGAACAGCTTACGGGAATCAGGTCACTGCGACAATCCCGGCTAATTTTCCAACTGTAAACACCGCTATTGTATTAACAACTAATTCAACATCAGCGATAGGCGGCGGGAGGGTAGATTACGACGGAGGGGGAGCCGTAATCGTACGTGGGTATTGCTGGAGTACCGCTCACAATCCTACTGTTAAAGACCATAAAACAGCAGATGGTTCAGGCATTGGTTTTTTTGTAAGCACCATTTCAGGGCTTTCTCCCAATACAATCTATTTTTTCAGGGCTTATGCGACCAATAGCTCAGGCACAAGTTATGGGCGGGAAATTGCTTTTATATTGGAGATCTTCAAAGGTCCGACAATCACCGATATCGATGGTAATGTATATCACACGGTAACGATCGGGTCGCAAACCTGGATGGCTGAAAATCTTAAAACAACGAAATTCCGTAACGGCGACCCTGTTCCCAATATTACGGAAGACCTTGGAATGCCTAAAAAACTTTATGGCTATTCTGATTATGAACATGATCCGAATTATTCAACAATTTATGGCCGGTTATACGATTGGTACGTTGTTATGGATACACGGAATATTGCTCCTGAAGGGTGGCACGTCCCCAGCGAATCAGAGTGGACTACACTGACCGATTATCTTTCAAATAACGGATATGGTTATGAGGGCAGTGGAGCCGATATTGCAAAATCAATGGCATCAAAATCGGGTTGGGAACCCTCCGAATTTATGGGAACTGTTGGTAACGATCAGTTAAGTAACAATAGCAGTGGTTTTACAGCGCTTCCGGGTGGCGGACGTTTCCTCATGACTGGCCCACATACAACTGCTGGATTTTATTTCTTACGTATCGGTATTGAAGGACACTGGTGGGGCACTACTATACCGACCATGTATGGCCAAGGTGGAAGCAGAGGAATAGGTTACGAGGGAAACGCACTTACCGGCTTTACAACCATTGAAGAGGATGGATATTCTGTGCGTTGTGTAAAGGATTAACCTTATTTGGATCGAGGCTGTATCATCAGATCGAATTAACAATAAAAATTTCTCAAAGGAAAAGAAAGTGATGCATTCACTTTTGTGACAAACTCAATTGAGAGAAAGGTGAAGAAGAGAAATATTCAGAAATTATTTGTCAGCTAAATTGCATTACTTTTACAAATATTGTTCTGATATTTATTCTCCAGGCTACCCAAAGTTGGCGGATATGTCTGGATTAGCTTACAAATAAACAGGATGGCAGCAAGGCAGGGAAAGCTTCCAACCTTACAATATACACTTCATGCAGGAAAATACGGAGATCGATAACATACACGAAAAGAACGGGAGCAGCAAAAAGAAATTGTTGTACCTGTCATTGCTGGCTATTGGTATCGTGTATGGTGATATCGGTACTAGCCCGCTTTATTCGATCAGGGAATGTTTTAGCGGACCGCACAGCATACCAACCACACCCGATAATATATTCGGTATTCTGTCGATGGTTTTCTGGTCGCTGATATTTGTGATTTCAATCAAATACCTCTTAATCATTTTAAAAGCTGATCACAATGGCGAGGGTGGAATCTTAGCACTGATGGAGTTTGTGCGGCCGAAGAAAAAAGGGCTGAGGCTCGTGATTATCTCTACAATGGGGATTTTTGGTGCAGCCCTTCTTTATGGCGATGGCGTTATTACACCTGCAATCTCGGTCTTGAGCGCTGTCGAAGGACTAACAATAGCGACACCCTTTTTTACCCCTTTTGTGATCCCCATCACAATTATTATCCTCGTCGGATTATTCATATTCCAACGGAAGGGAACATCACTGGTTGGCTCGGTCTTTGGCCCCGTAACTGTTGCCTGGTTTTTAATGATTGCAGCGCTCGGAGTAGCGGTAATTATCCGGAAACCTGAGATTCTGATGTCGCTGAGTCCCTATTACGCGGTCCATTTTTTCATGACCCATGGCGCACATGGTTTCATAATACTGGGTGTTGTTTTCCTTGTCGTAACCGGAGGCGAAGCGCTCTATGCTGATATCGGACACTTTGGCAAAGCTCCTATCCGGTTTGCATGGTTTACGTTTGTTTTGCCTTGTCTTGTTCTGAATTACCTGGGGCAGGGTGCTTTATTGCTCGAGAACCCGGCTTTGGCTTCCAACCCGTTTTACCTGATGGCACCTGCATGGGCATTGTACCCTTTGGTGATCATGGCTACACAGGCCACGATCATTGCCTCACAGGCGATTATTTCGGGTGCGTTTTCCCTTACTTTTCAGGCGGTTCAGTTAGGCTATTTGCCACGGTTCGTGGTGAAGCACACTTCGGGTGAAGAACGAGGTCAGATTTACCTTCCTCAAATTAACAACATGTTAATGGTTGGTACGATCGCGGTTGTGCTGGGATTCAGGACGTCAAGTAACCTCGCATCGGCGTATGGCCTTGCTGTAACCATGACAATGACAATCACGAGTTTGCTGGCCTTTATTGCGATGCACAGGATCTGGAAATGGAGCCTTTTTATTTCCGCTTCAATTACTGCCTTATTTTTAACTATTGACCTCTCATTCCTGGGTTCAAACCTTACAAAGATTGCAAGTGGTGGTTGGTTCCCGCTCATGGTTGGAATCGGGGGGTTGTTAATGATGACCACATGGAAGAATGGCCGGCGTCTGTTGGCTGTTCAGCTGGCGAAGATCTCGCTGCCAATCAGTACGATTATTGATGATTTTAATTCAAAGAAATTCCACAAGGTTCCAGGCACGGCAGTATTTCTGACCGGGAATCCCGAACTGACGCCACCAGCTTTGGTTCAAAATCTTAAACACAATAAGGTATTTCACGAACAGATTATTATTCTCTCCATTAATATTCTTCAAACCCCGCATCTGAATTTTGAAAAACGAATCAGCCTCGAAAAGTTAACCGATCATTTTTACCGGCTGACGGCGCATTATGGTTTTATGGAACGGGTGGATGTCACGAAGCTTATGAATAATTTTAAAAGGAGCAGGCATATTGAAATCGATTTAAACGAAACATCCTATATTCTTGGACGCGAAACACTTATTCCTGACAATAAAGTCGGGATGAATATCTGGCAGGAAAAGCTGTTCCTGTTTATGTCGCGGAATTCGCAAAACGCGACAACCTACTTCAATGTACCGCCGAAACATGTTTTCGAAATTGGTTCGCAGGTGTTGATATAAGTCTTTAATCTTTTATCCAGGGAAATCCATCATTTGTAACCCATTTTAAACTCCGTTGTAGTTTTCCATAAATAGCCCCCGGTTTAACTGGGGGTAGGTGAGTACCTGTAAACCTTGAACACCGTCGGGGTTTCCCGGAAAACAGTGATCATTTTAGGATACGGATCAACTCACTACCTTTAGGGACGATGTTTTTTAGGGACAACACCTATAGCGTTGTTTTAGTATGCTTTTCCCATTCCACCGGTTAAGACCGGAGGTTATTTACAGGTAACTCCTTCAGCGTTTTCAGACAACCCTCTGTTTATTAGAACCCTTGGTAGATAAGGATATAAAAAAGGATTATCCTTATCGATTTAAATACCAGGGTTTTTAAGAAGATCATTTTAACCGCAAAGTTCCTTGCGATAAATTTATCTCACATTCTGAAGATACTTCCTGCAAATGCATACCTCACTTTTACAAATCCGCTCTTTTCCCCGCTCCACCCCCTGAAAAAAGCTAACAAACGGCTAAAGAATATTTGATCTTATTCTAAACTGCATTTCTAATTAGATATAATAATATCGTATCGATATGTGCATCTGTTTCGGGCGATGGTACATATGTAGATAAGTGTATATATATAAATATATCGAACATAATGGGCATTTGAATTTTAACTATTATTTATTTGGAAGTGGAAATATAAAAAGTATTTTTCTCCCGAAATTGCTTGTTGTTAATAGTATACAAGCAACGAAAATGAGTATTAACGAAAAAATTAAGCAGATGAAAAAGTTAAATCTTGTATGGAAAGCGGCACTGCTTGTTTCTTTGATTACCTGGGGATGTTCCAAACAGACCATAGATGATCAGACAGGACTAACAGATAGTTCCACTGAAAAGGCTGCAAATCTCAGTAACGTGGTTTTTGGCGGAACCAGTGCTTATGTTGTTTTTGCATGGAATGATCTCGGAATGCATTGCCTTAATCCTTCCTATGACAAACTGGTGATTTTGCCCCCTTACAACAACCTGAAAGTACAGGTCGTTAAAAGAGGTAAAGTACCTACTGTTGTAACAACAGGTCTAACTGTTTCTTATGCAATCGACAACAATACTTATTCGGTAGGGAAACAAAGCTATGGACAGTTTTGGACTTACGCCAAGAGTCTCTTTGGCGTAACACTGGCACCAAATATTGGATTAACAGGGAGTGGTTTGTCCGGAAATATGAAAGTTAATACAGGCTATTTTAGCGCTGACGGTATTCCTGTTGTGCCGGTTTACGACTCCGGTGTGAAAGATCCTTATCAGCAGGCAACAATCACTGTAAAAGATGCCACGGGTAAGATTGTGGCAACTACAAAAGCGGTGATACCAACATCAGACGAGATTAATTGTGCC
>JANYLE010000509.1 GCA_025363795.1 Mariniphaga sp.
AGTTCCTATCCTGTTCCGCTTGATGAATTTTCCTTCCTGGGTGAATTAACTTACAGGGGTGATAAATTGCCATTTCAGCTGAATGCCGGATTAGCTGGCGATTATGGCGACCGACTTGCAAAAAGAATAGGCGGATATGCCGGAATCTGTTATAAGTTTTAATTTAGATCATTCATGGACCAGGTTCAAAATATATCTATTCAGGATTTCACCTACGAACTCCCCGATGCACAAATTGCCACCTATGCTTTACCTGATCGCGATCAGTCGCGGTTACTGATCTGGAATAATGGAGAAATTTCTGACGAACAGTTTTATCATCTTCCCGATCATCTTCCATCCGGATCGATGCTGGTGTTCAATAATACACGTGTCATCAGGGCGCGGTTGTTTTTCCATAAGCAGACAGGTGCGAAAATCGAAATCTTCTGTCTCGAACCCTTGGCTCCGGTTGATTATGCACTATCTTTTTCGCAGACTGGTAATTGCAGATGGAAATGCATTGTCGGAAACCTGAAAAAGTGGAAAGACGAGGTGCTGATACAGCAGCTTGTGATTGCCGGAAAGCAAGTTGATTTCTGTGCCAGGAAGGGCAGGGAAATAAATAAAGCATACGAAATAGAATTCAGCTGGGATAACGCATTTTTTACTTTTGCCGATATCTTGGAGGCGTTTGGAAATATTCCGATTCCTCCCTATTTGCATCGCGAATCAGAGGAAATTGATTTGACCAGCTATCAGACAATTTATTCGAAGATAAAGGGTTCCGTGGCAGCCCCAACCGCCGGACTTCATTTTACTGATGCGGTTTTTGAATCTTTGGACAAAAAGAATATAAGTTGCGAAGAGGTAACCCTTCATGTGGGAGCCGGTACTTTCCAACCTGTAAAATCAGAAACTATCGGTGGTCACGATATGCATACCGAGCATTTCATTGTTTCGCTTGAACTAATTGATCGTTTTGCTGCATTTGAAGGTGAGATTATTGCTGTGGGTACGACCTCCGTGCGAACGCTTGAGAGCCTTTATTTCATAGGCAGTAAAGTAATTGCCGATCCGAAAATAGACCTGTTAAACCTGTCTGTTGATCAGTGGGATCCTTACGTCGATAACGGGCTTAACTATTCACGTCGCGAATCATTTGAAGCATTGTCGGCGTGGCTTCGGAAGCATTGCCTCACTGAATTAAGCAGTTCGACCCAAATCATCATCGTCCCTGGCTATCGTTTTAACGTGATAAGTGGTATGATCACGAACTTTCATCAGCCACAAAGTACCCTTTTACTCCTGATAGCTGCATTTTTGGGAGATGACTGGAAACGAATTTACGAGCATGCGCTGAAGAATAATTACAGGTTCCTAAGTTATGGCGATTCAAACCTTTACCTGAAATAGTTTCTGCTCAAGCCACGCCATTATGCACACCCACTCAAAACAAATCTATCAATAGCAGGCGTTAGCGTTATACTAACACAGGCGTTAGTGTTGTTCTATAGCAGGGGATAGAGTTGTTCTATCGCAGGCGACAAGTTTGTCTTATCACTGGATAAGTATTTCCCTTATGCATGCATAAGAATCATTCTTATGCTGGGGTAAGTGCTGTTCTTATGCAGGCATGAATTTCACCCTTTTAACTTTAACCTTTAACCTTTTAACTTTACCCTTTTCCCCACAACCTCCCTTGCCAGGTATCGCGTTCCAAAAGCCGCTTTTCAACTTTTGCCACGAATTCGTAGTTCTTCATTCCCCAGCGCGGTGCAATGACCATCGCATCAGGAGCCGAGCTGACAAAACGCTCAACAACGATTGCCGGATTCAGGTTTTCGAGGTAATCAACCACCAGTTCTGCATACTCTTCAACTGCAAATGGATGAAACCGTTCCGGGAACTGGGCATACTCATGCGCCATGGCTGTTCCTGTATGGATCTGAAGCTGATGCAGTTTAATGTTCTCGACCGGTAGCGATGAAATCAGACGTGCCTGTTCGATGTAATCAGCGTAATTCTCCCCTGGTAATCCGAGTATCAGGTGAGCACAGTTGTGAATGGAGCGACGTGAAGTCTCCTTCAGCGCACGTACCGACTCTTCCCAGGTATGTCCGCGATTGATCCGTTCCAACGTTCGGTTTTCGGTGGTTTCGATCCCCATTTCAACCATCACGTAACATTTTTGAGAAAGCTCTTCGAGCAGATCGAGCACCTCGTCGCCCAGGCAATCGGGACGAGTGGCAATAACGAGGCCAATGACCCCGGGGTATTTCAGCGCTTCAGTGTACAATTCCCGGAGTATCTCTATCGGAGCATAGGTGTTTGTATAGGATTGGAAGTAAGCAAGGTACCGCATTGTCGTATATTTCCTCGAAAAGAAAGCGATTCCCTCTTCGAGTTGTATTTTCAGGGTATTATTCAGATCGCAATAGGAAGGCTGAAAGGTTTTATTATTGCAATAGGTACACCCGCCAACACTGCGGTTGCCATCGCGGTTGGGACAGGTAAAACCCGCATTGACCGAAATTTTCTGAACACGCCCTTCGAACATTGCCCGAAAGTGCGTCGAGAAATCGTTGTATCTTTTGGCGTGTCCCCACGTATAATTGAAATCGTTTAACATCGAAATGATTTTGAATCGCAAAAATAGTTTTATTTCTTACCGGTTCAGGAACTCTTCACCTGTTAATTATTTTGTTGAAAAATGGTTGGCTGAAAATTTAAATTAGGCGCAGTTATTTCAACATTTTCTTATCTTTAGCCATTAAGAAATTCGAAAAGATGTTTACAAACAAAGATATCAGGCAAATCGAAAACAGAGGCAGTCTCCTTCCTGAGATTGAAAAACAGATTGCTCATTTCAAAAAAGGATTCCCTTATTTAAAGGTCATTCGTCCTGCCACAATTGGTGACGGAATCATCCGTATGGATGATATGAAAGTCGCTGAAGCGGTTAAACTATTCACAAGAAAGGTTCAGGAGGGGTTGAAACCTGTGAAATTTGTCCCGGCATCGGGCGCAGCAAGCAGGATGTTCCAATCGTTATTTGCTTTTGCCGAAGCAGCCAGCAATAACCGAAAAGCAGCCGAATTGCTTGGTGAAGCTTCGTACGCAAGTATGAAACAGTTTTTCGATCAACTTCCCAATTTTGCGTTTTACACGAAATTGGCTGTTGCACTTGGCGGGATAGAAACTCCCAGTGGTGATCTTAAGTATTGCGAAATAGTCGATTATGTATTGTCTGATAAAGGTTTAAACTATGGTTTCCTGCCAAAGGGACTGTTGGATTTCCATCTCTACAGCGATGGTTCCCGGACACCTGTTGAAGAACATATGATAGAAGGGGCATTATATGGCGCAGATAGTCAGGGAAATGTAATGCTTCATTTCACGGTTTCTCCCGAACACCGCGATTTATTCCTAAAAAAGACAGCCGAGGCGGCTCAACATTTTGAACCCAAATATGGCGTAAAATATCACATCACCTTTTCGGAGCAAAAGCCTTCGACGGATACAATTGCTGTTGATCCTGAGAATAATCCGTTCCGGCTTTCTGATGGCAGCTTGTTTTTCAGACCAGCGGGCCATGGCGCATTGCTCGATAACCTGAATGAACTCGATGGAGATATCCTCTTTGTCAAAAACATAGACAATGTCGTTCCCGACCGTTTAAAAGGGGAAACAGTGAAGTACAAAATGGCGCTGGCACTTCTTTTATCCGAATACCAGGAACGGATTTTTGGTTATTTACAATTACTCGAAAAGCGGTTTGATCACCTTACTGATCACAAGATTGCAGAAATAGTTGAGTTTACTGAAAAAGAGCTTTGCATTGAACCGGATGAAAATCAGTATTATGCAGACAAATCAACCTTGGCTCATTATCTTTTCAGGAAGCTCAATCGTCCTATTAGGATTTGTGGGATGGTGAAGAACGAAGGGGAACCCGGAGGCGGTCCTTTCTGGGCCAGAAATGCCGACGGAACTGTTTCGCTTCAGGTGGTGGAGAGTAGTCAGATAGACGGCAACGACCCGGAACAAAAGAAAATTGCCAGTCATTCGACCCATTTTAATCCAGTTGATCTTGTCTGTGGTGTCCGAAATTTTAAAGGAGAAAAATTTGATTTACTGAAATACAGGGATCCCGAAACAGGATTTATTTCCACGAAATCAAAAGAGGGAAAACCCCTGAAGGCTCAGGAACTGCCTGGTCTATGGAATGGTGCGATGGCCGATTGGATTACATTGTTTGTTGAAGTACCGGTCATTACCTTCAATCCCGTAAAAACGGTGAACGATCTTTTACGCAGCGAACATCAGCCTTTATAGCTTGAATTGTTATCTTTGCAAATTATTTAACTGAAGTTGTATGGCAATGTGGGAGGGGGCAAGAGAAAATTCCGAAAGTAAGGAGTTTTCCGGAATTGTGAAACGTTATAAGAAAATGCTGTCTGATGAGCAGATGGGTTTCTTTGATGTGTCCGATTTCGAATGCATTGTCGACCACTATATAGATAAAAATCAGCTTACTAACGCTTTGCAGGCGTGCGATATAGCAGTCTCGCAACATCCGTATTCCCTGATTGTCAAGATAAAAAAGGCCCAGGTACTTTTGGGGCAGCTTAAAGTTGAAAAAGCACTTGATCTGCTCAATATGCTTGCGGACATCGAAAATACCAACCCGGAGGTATTGTTAATGCTTGGAAACTGTTACAACATTCAGGGAGATCAGAACAAAGCTTACGATTACTATCGAAAAGCAGAAAAATTCTCCTACGATGACCGGGATGAACTGCTTTATAATATTGGTGCAGGATATATTCAGAGTGCTGACTATCGGAGAGCAATTCATTTTCTTGAAAAAGCTTATGATGAAAATCCGGCAAATGACAGCGTACTGTACGATCTTGCCTTTTGCTACGATAAGGAAGGGGACGATGATAAGAGTATCCTTTTTTATAATAAATACCTTGATTTTGATCCATTTGCAGAATCTGCATGGTACAATCTCGGTATAATATATACCCGTCGTGAAGAATACGAATTAGCCATTGAGGCTTACGATTTTGCCCTCGCAATTGACGAAAACTATGCGTCTGCGCTCTTTAATAAAGCCAATACACTTTCAACAGCCGAAAGATATAATGAAGCGTTAAGCTGCTACCTTGAATATCTGAAATTCGACAAGAGTTCTTCTGATGCTCATGTTTATATTGCTGAATGCTACTTTCAGTTGGAGGATTATTCAAAGTCGTACCATTACTACAAACAAGCGATCCATTTTGATGCAAAAAATGCGGATGGATGGTATGGTGCCGGAATCGTATTGATGATTGAAGAGAGCCTTTCCGAAAGCCTTGTTTTCTTGAAAAAGGCGATTAAACTTGATGACAGTTGTTCCGATTACTGGAATGCATTCGGTAAAGTGAATGCCGCACTTAATCATCACGATGAAGCACTTATTGCTTTCAAAAAATCAGTTGATATTGAAAGTACGAATGCCGAATTCTGGATCGCATTTGCTGATTACTATTACCATTATAAGAAGATAGATCTGGCAATTCAGACGTTGTTTAAAGCAGAAAAATCGGTTGCGGAAAATGCGCTTCTGTTCTATAAACTTTCGGGATATCTTATCGAGAACAAAGATGAATCACTTGCCAAAATCTATTTGGAGAAGGCGCTGACATTGGATTTTTTAATGCACGTTGATTTTCTCGTCGATTTCCCAAAACTGGGATCGAAAAAGTGGATTAAAAACCTGATTGGTCAGATTTCGATGAATAACAACCTTTGGTAACTAAAGCTGAAACGAGCATGTTCGCTAAACCCGAAAAGTGATTAAAATGCTCAATGCGAATTAATAGAAAACGCTAAATAATCAATATATTTACACAGGTATTTTCGAATGATACGAGCTCCGTTTCACCGGGACGTTTATCATGCGGCCTTTAAAAATATCTTATTCACAAATGAAACGGGCATGGAAGGTCGCCACAAAGGGTACTATTTATCGCCATATTAGTTTCATGAGTGTAGTCATAGATTTCAAGAGAGATACTTTTCAATCCATAGATATATAATAATTTAAAAGTGAAATAAACGAATGAAACGAAAATTCGGATTGATCGGCTTTCCACTTTCACACTCCTTTTCAAGAAAATTCTTTACTGATAAATTTTCGAATGAAGGGATTGATGCTGAGTATCTTAATTTCGAACTCGAAAATATCGAGCAGTTACCGCATTTAATTGCTGCCCATCCGGATCTTGAAGGATTGAATGTAACCATTCCTTACAAAGAACAAGTGGTCAGCTTTATAGATAATATTGACAAAGAAGCATCCGGGATTCAGGCAGTAAATACCATCAAGATTTTTCGGACAGGGCATCATGTTTCTCTGCACGGATATAATACTGATATTCCTGGTTTTCAGGAATCAATTAAACCATTGATCCAAAAATACCACACCAAGGCACTGGTTCTTGGCACCGGAGGAGCGTCCAAGGCGGTGGTCAGGGCATTGACGAACCTTGGAATTGATTCAATTTTGGTATCTCGTAATCCAGAGGAGAAAGGCGAGCTGTCGTACAACGATCTGGATGAAGATGTGATGACGAGCTATAAAATTATTATAAATTCTACTCCAATCGGCACATTCCCGAATATCGAAGGGTGTCCGGCTATTCCTTTTGAGTTGATTACACCAAAGCATATATTGTTCGATCTTGTTTATAATCCGGAGGTGACCGAATTTTTAAAGCAGGGTTTAATCAGAGGAGCAACCATTAAAAATGGATTGGAAATGCTCCATCTTCAGGCACTTGCGTCTTGGGAGATCTGGAATAGGAAATAACAACTTTCCCCGGTTAAAAATGCATCAATAGTCAGTAAGTGCCACTTTTTGTGGCCTGACCAAGCCTTTAGAGAGTTCATCCGGATAACCGATATCTGCCAAAAATAGCCCTTTTGCCTCAACACTTGTCCCGGCAGCGCACCGATCTTTCACTTCAATAATTTTACAGAAACCTTCGACCGTCAGTTTTCCGAACCCAACTTCCAATAATGTCCCGACAATTGCCCTTACCATATTGCGTAAAAAACGGTCGGCTCTGATTGTAAATACAAGCCTGTTTCCCTCGTCAACCCATTCGGCCAGAGAAACTTTGCAATTGTTGGTTTTTACATCGGTTCCCAACTTACTGAAGCTTGTAAAGTCTTCGAATTCAAATAATTTTCGGGCAGCGACGTTCATCATTTCAATGTCAGGAACTCTGGCTTCCTTTGCTGCATACTGTCTGAGAAAAGGATCTTTATTTTTAATCAGAAAATAATTATAGGTGCGGTAAAGTGCATCAAAACGAGCATGAGCCTCGGGATGAACTTTATAAATATGCTGAATTGCAATGTCATAAGGCAATAGGCAATTAAGATTGTGAAGAATCTTTTCTGTATCAAGGTTCTGGTTTTCCGAATCAAAATGGGCGACATAAAACGAAGCGTGAACTCCTGCGTCTGTCCGTCCGGCACCTGTTACGGCAATCTTTTCGCGCGAGACCACCGATAAGACTTTTTCGATAGTTTCCTGGACCGTTATGCCATTGGGTTGTATCTGCCATCCGTGGTAGTTGGTTCCGTCGTATGAAAGTTGAATAAAATATCGCTGCATTGATCAATTGTTAATGGGGAATAAACAGAAAGTTTAAATGATTTCGAGCCAAAACGAATTACTTCCGGCAAGCTAATCATTTATTAATCTTCCTGTTTCCTAATCTTCAAATTTCTTTAATTTCAAATTTTTCCTTGAACCGATTCTAATGTCTTCCTTCGCCTGATTTAATTTTCAACCTGATATCCAGTGACGCATCCGAGAAAAGAAACTCGCGCGTTGAATCTGGAAGGAAATCAAGCACTTCGTCCAGTTTATCTGATTTTATCGCTTCCCGGACTTTTGAAGCGCTGATATAGCTGGGCGCATTGTTGGCTCCGATATGATTTGCTTTTCGGGTTACTTCAACGACTTCAACCCCAAAGGATGGTAAGATTGTTTTCATTGCAAGGTTATAAGCCGCTGTGGTGGTGCAATAATTTTCCGTTCCGACATACCGTTTTTTAATCCCTAAAACAGGAACGACATAGTTTGCAAAAGTTTTCACATCCAATTCCGCCTGCTTCTGCATTACATCGCTGATTGTTTCGTTCTTCAAAAAATAGGCAGGGAAAATCGTTCCGGACACGATGTACATTCCGCCGCGAACCATTACGACATTTTTAAGATGTTCAATCCCTTTTCGGATCAATTCCCATCTCACCAAAAAAGGGAATGCCGACAGATCTTCCTCTACGACAAAAAGATATACGATTTCATTCTCGGAAGCTGCCTTTTCGATGAGGTATTTATGCCCGTTTGTAAACGGATTACAATTGACTACAATTGCCGCAATTGCCTCGGTTTTGGCAGGAACCTGGAGCGTTTTCAGGTAATCCTGGTACGTAAAGATCGATTCGAACCCAAATTCCAAAACGGCAAAGAGGGGAGGAGCGGTTGCAATTTCGGTGTAGCCTAATCCACAAAACCGAACTGAATTCTCGGGGCGCGTAAAAACAAAGGTGTGTTTGTAAATCTTTAAAAGCTTTTCGGTCATATAAGTGACAATCAATGCAAAAGCTGTTGTGTCACGAAATTTAGGAGCGACCGCCACATACTTTAAAATGCGACCAAGGTGTGAACCGGTTCCAACCATATCACCTTTAAGGTTGTATACGATCATTGTGCATTCGACTTCCGATGGATCAAACTCAAGGCCAAGGCCAAGGCCATGGAGAAAATCCTTCACCAACTTAACATCGAAAGGATTCTCCAAATCAAGGGTCTCCTGCCGAAAATCTGTATCTTCAAAAGTCATTTATTCAGAATAAATTTGTAAAATCAGGTCGTCCATTCTCATTGATGACAGACCGTACAAAAATAGTCACTGCCAACAAATCAGCCGAACCTCCCGGCGAAATATTTTCGTTCCGGCAAAAATCGATCACCGCTGAATAATTCTTGTCGTTGAAATTATTCAGCGCTTTTTTGCAAAGGCTCTGAAAAACGGACAAAACATCCGGATCGCGACGATATAGAATATTTGTATCAGGATTGTTTGCAGCGATGGCTAAAAGACATTTGGTAATTGCGTGATCATCTAAAACCTCAAATGCTGTTAGTTGAGGCAAACCAAATTCAAAAACGGTTTTCAATCCACTTTCTGCCTCGCCACGCGCTCCAGTGAATCCATATTTTTGAAATATTTCCTCCCCGTGGCTTTTGCCGGATAACGGACTATGAACCAACTCATTTTTTATCATGTCTTTGCATGTGCCTCGGATAATGTCGCGAAAAAGTTCGATGTCGAATTGATTGCTTTGACTGTATAATTTTCCACATGCAAAAAGCGAAAGTCCCATTAAAAAAATAATTCCTTTTTGGGTATTGATATTTCGGGTTGCTTCGTACATGGCTGATTCCATGCGTAATCCAAAATTTCGAATGACTGGAAGTGCTTTTGTCAAATCGCTATCACGAAAAGCAAAACCTTCGCGTATCAACTCGCCGAACCAGGGGGAAATAGCGGAAGAAGAATCAATAAAAGTCTGGTAATTCATATCTGCGTGACTGCCATTGCTGAATTTATCCACCAGACCGGGTTTTGGAGAAAGCGAAATTTCGTAAAGGAGGGCTTGTAATCCCAGAGAAGAGAGTCGTTTAGTGATTATGGCTTCGCGTTGTTGTTGGCAATACTCCGCCATTTTCGAAAACATAAACGATCGCAGTTGTTCAGGATCATGCGTATTTTCGCGCCGGCATTCGATCGCAGGGCGTTCATTACAGAAAAAGCAATTCTTCGATTTCCCGGATGAAACGGTATCTCCCTGCTGATCATTAAGATCTACATCAATAAATCGTCCAAGAGGATGGTTTGCTTCAAAATTCTCACAAATCTGTTTAAGTTCCGACAAGTTTAGGGTTCCTCCTAAACAGGGGACAATAAAATAGTCTCCGGCATAGTCGCAAATTTCAATGGTTTCTGAATCAGCAATATCAATCACATTTGCCTTTAAAAGATACTTCAGGTCGGATAAGCAAAGGCTGAAAAAAGCTTTTACTGTAGGATTACTTTTTGGGAAACCCGGAACATTCAGACTTAAACTCACACAAGAAAAACCCTTCTGTGCGATCTGCTTTTTCAGAAAAGCCCGTTCGTCGCGGGCTTCTAATATGGATTGGAGTGGTTCGATCGTTGTTCTCCTTATATGGTTTTATTAATGCGTTTTCCTTCGCAATGGTTTAAAGATTCACCATTGCTCTGTTAGGCAGCACAAAGCTATTGATTTTTTGTTCACAATTTTAATGGGTTCTAATAATCATGCATCCTTTTTAAAATCACATGATTGACAATGAGCATATTCTGGAGTTTTAGTGTTTTAGCTGTTCCTGACCGTTTATTTTCTAATTTTGGGCAATGGAAAACGGGGAACAGAAAATATTCGTCTGGTGCAATTTTTCGGAAGGTATGGATGATGCTATTTTGCATGGTATGCTCATCGCGTTAACGCTTGGAAAAGAACTTTGTCTTTTCCATCTGCTGGATAGAAAACTTCACGAAAGTGGTGAAATAGCCGAGGCCCGTTTAAGAGGTGTAGCCTCAAAAATATCGCCTTTACTATCGACGATTAAAGTAAAGTATCTGGTTAGGGATCAAGATATTATTGATAGTCTGAAGGATTTATCCGAGCTTTATGAATGTTTGGTCCTTGTGGGGCATAAGGAATCTGTCTCACAACTTTTACCGGTTTTACAATATGCTGCATTTCCGTTTCTGTTTGTATCGGCTAAAATGAATATTGATGAAATTTATAAACGGATTGTTGTCCCGGTTGGTTATATGAAGAAAAGCAAAGATCTTGCCTTATGGGCCAGCTACCTTGGCAGGCATAATGGTGCAATGATAGATGTTTTTGTCGCTGATGAGGGCAGCGGATTGGATCAGAAAACCGTGAAGAGTAACCTGTTCTCCATTCAAAGGCTTTATGGTAAATTCAGATTCCCTTTTCAAGTAATTGAAAGTCATTCTCCAACGTGGAAACTTCAAAAGGCATCCCTTTCACACGCGTTGAGCCTAAAAGCCGGAATGCTTATAATTGCCGCTAGTTTTAAGCCTACATTCCTGGATTCACTATTGGGTTTGACGGAGCGAAAAGTGATAGAAAAATCGGAGGAATTATCAGTAATGTGTGTGAATTCACGCCGCGATTTTTATACCTTTTGTGGATAGGGCAATGTTATTTGCCCGGTATCGCATTGATTTTGTGTGTCTTGTTTGTCGTAGGCACTATCCTTAATCACTTTCCCATTGTTATTTAGAGTCGCATGGATTGATAATTATCAATATTAACGAAAAAATCACATCAAACCGGTTTATGGACAATTTTAATTGATACATTTGCCGCTTCAAATCCAAAATATAAAAGGTCCGAATTAATTACGGCCAACTGAGTCTGTTTAAAAATTAGAATATGGAAAGTAGCGCACTTTTAGTATTTTTTCTGGCGGCAATTTCCCTTGTGGGTCTTGCCATGGTTTTCTCCAGTTATGTTCCCCCGACTTCAAAGAATGCAGCAAAGTTTGAGCCATATGAATGTGGTATCGAAACGATTGGTGATGCCTGGCTACAATACACAGTTGGCTATTATCTGTTTGCAATTTTGTTTCTCATTTTCGACGTGGAGACTATTTTTCTTTTCCCATGGGCTATTGTAATGAGGACTGCCGGTTTAACCGGGTTTATTGAAATTCTGATCTTCTTTGCAATTTTGGGATTAGGTCTGTTGTACGGTTGGAAAAAACATGCGTTGAGATGGGAATAAAAAATAAAAAGGAATTCGAGAAAAACGATTACCCCATTATCGCTGAATACGAGGGTGGTGGTATAATGGTAGCTCAATTGGATGCACTCGTCAATTGGGCAAGAGCCAATTCGCTGTGGCCATTAACGTTTGGTACACGCTGTTGTGCGATTGAATTTATGTCAGCTGGTGCTTCTCGTCACGATTTCGCGAGGTTTGGTGCTGAAGTTGCACGACCTTCACCGCGACAGGCAGATTTGCTTGTTATATCAGGAACAATTAATTATAAAATGGCTCCCGTGTTAAAACGGTTGTACGACCAGATGCCTGATCCGAAGTATGTGATGGCAATGGGTGCTTGTGCTATATCTGGCGGACCATTTTTCTATAATTCATACGCAGTTGTAAAAGGTGCCGATCATGTGATCCCGGTTGACGTCTATATTCCTGGCTGTCCGCCAAGACCTGAGGCTTTTCTTTTTGGGCTTATGCAGTTGCAAAAGAAAATTAAGCGTACAAAGAATTTCGGGAAACTGAAATATCTTGAGGCTAAGCCAATTTTTCCTGATAAATCATCCTTATAAATAAAAGGTCAAATGACGAACGACGAATTAATATTGGTTCTGACCGAAAAATTTCCTGATGCTGCAATAGCTAAAGGAAATCAATATGTTGAGATGACAGTTACGGCAGAGTCACTTCACGAAACTGCACAATTGCTAAAGGAAACAGAGGAAATCTCATTCGATTATCTTTTCTGCCTTACAGGTGTTGATTATCCTGAGAATATGGGGATTATCTACCATCTTGAGTCTGTTAAACACCGTCATGTAATGGTGCTTAAAGTGAGAACTGCTGATCGGGTTAATCCTGTAATTGACACCGTAAGTGATGTTTGGATAACTGCAAAATATCATGAGCGCGAAGCTTATGACTTGCTTGGAATTCATTTCAACAATCATACCGATTTACGCCGCCTTTTTCTGGAAGACGGATGGGGATTTCCCCTTCGAAAAGATTATGTGGACGAAGTAAGAATAGTAGAACGATAGAAATATGTCCGAAATAAAAGAGGTCATTGTAAAAACCGACAGGCTGGCTACCGATAAGTA
>JANYLE010000167.1 GCA_025363795.1 Mariniphaga sp.
GGATGTACTATTGCTATCCTACCTATTATTCCTGGGGAGAATTGGCGATGAGTAAATCGATGGAAAATTTGCTTACCGGTCTTGGAGGAATTAATTTTCCTGCATCTACCGATGGTATCGCTAATGTGTCTGTTCCTGAAAAAGTCGATCCTCGTGGACCAGTCTATTTTGGAGTAACACGTTCGTACACAGGTGCAATACCAGGTTATATCGGGTTGTGGAAAGGTATTTTACCTGGATTGCCTATTGAGCAAGGTCAAAAGGTTGAAAATGTCAAAACAAATAATTCGCGTTTAGGTCTGCGTTATGTAGTTACTGCAACTAACACGCTGAATAACAACCAGAATATGACATTGATGCCTTACAGTGAAGTTTGCTTCTTACTGGCTGAAGGTGCTGTACGTGGATGGAATATGGGTGGTGCTGCTAAAGATTTTTACGAAGCAGGAATACGTGCTTCAATGCTTGAAACAGGAATTGCCAATACCGCTACCGAAACATATTTGGTTTCTGAGAATCCTAATGTAAATGGAACGACTGTTGCATTTAACCATATTCAGGGAACACATAATTCGCAACTTGAGAAAATTATTACACAAAAATACATTGCGAATTTCCCTGATAATGGATGGGAAGCCTTCAACGATTATCGCAGACTTGCAATGCCTGCTCTTATTCCATTTGTTGCACCCGATCCCGCTGCTGTTGTAGAAGTTGGTTCTACTACATGGAAAGGATCAATCAGGAGACTGATTTATCCTGCAACCGAGCAGATCGTAAATGCCGCTAATTATAAAGCAGTTGTCGCCCGGATTGGAAGTGACAAAACGACCACCCGCGTTTGGTGGGATGCTAAAAATTAAATAAATTAAGAGGGGACTGCATATAAAGTCTCCTCTTTTTCCTCATCTTTAATGAAAATTAATTTCAACTATTTTAAGCGATAAGGTTTGTTCTGATAGCAAATCCTTATCGCTTATTGTTATATTCTGCCAGATTAATAATGGGAGATTTAAGTATGCTAATTACTGATACCTCTCTGGCAAAAAACCAATTGAGAATGAAATCGATAGTTTATCCGGACTATTGACTGTTCTGCAAAAGCCACTGGACGGATTGCCATTCAGTTTTATAATGGTTATGAAAATAAAGTATTTTGGAAAAACTAATAATTAAAGAATTGTAACTGTCAGACAATAACTACCAATAAATATTATTCGTTATGAGCAAAGGTATTTCGAGAAGAGGATTTATCGGAACAACAGCTGCTGTGGCAGCAGGTATTACAATAGTTCCGGGATCAGTGATGGGAAAAGCATTTGGACAGACCGCTCCCAGTGATAAATTGAATATTGCCGGAATAGGTGTTGGAGGTATGGGAAGGCGCAACCTTTCAAATATGAAAACCGAGAATATTGTTGCACTTTGTGATGTAGACTGGCACTATGCTGATAAAACATTCAAAGACTATCCGGCAGCAAAGCGATTCAAAGACTGGCGGGTAATGTTTGATGAATTGGGTAAATCCATTGATGCCATTATGGTTGCAACGCCTGACCATTCCCATGCTGGTGTTACTGCTCACGCCATTACTTTAGGCAAACATTGCTATACCCAGAAACCTCTGACTCACTCAGTTTACGAATCCCGTTTGCTGACAAAGCTGTCGCAAAAATATAAAGTTGCAACGCAGATGGGTAATCAGGGGAACTCTTTTGATTGGTGCAGACAAGTTACTGAATGGATCCAATCCGGAATAATAGGAGAAGTAACTGAAGTTCATTGTTGGACAGACCGCCCAATTTGGCCTCAGGGATTATCTCAACCCAAAGGTACTTCACCAATTCCTAAAACATTAGACTGGAACTTATGGATAGGTTCGGCAAAAAGCAGACCTTATGACCAGGCCTACACGCCCTGGAACTGGCGCGGATTCTGGGATTTCGGTACAGGCGCTTTGGGCGATATGGCTTGTCATATTATGGATCCGTTATATTGGGCGCTGGATCTTAAATATCCCACAAGTGTCATTGGAAGTTCTACCCTGAGTAACCTTTACTCTCCGCCAACTGCACAGATTGTTACGTATACTTTTCCTGCCCGCAAACCCAAAGGCGAATTAAAAATGCCTGAAGTTAAAGTCCTTTGGTACGATGGCGGACTATTGCCAGAAAGACCTTCAGAGTTAAAAGACGGAGAAATGATGGGTGATGAAAACGGTGGGATCATATTTATTGGCAGTAAGGGTAAGATCATGACGGGTTGTTACGGGAGTGCTGCAACGCTGCTGCCAAGATCTGCCATGAACAATTTCAAACAGCCTGCTCCTTCAATTCTACGCATAAAAGGCGGTAACGGTGATATCTGGAATACGAATGCTCACGAACAAGACTGGATTCGCGCATGTAAAGAAACACCCGAGAACAGGCTTGAAGCATCTTCAAATTTCGGTTTCTCTGGTCCTTTTAATGAAATGGTCGTAATGGGTGTGCTTGCTACCAGGTTGGCTGGTCTGCAAGGATTGCACCGCGAGCTGATGTGGGATGGTGAAAATATGCGTTTTACCAATATCTCACCGACTGATAAAATTAAAATTGTCACTGTAGACGAATATGCCGTGGTCGATGGAAATCCCAATTTTGACAGACGTTTTGCCGATTTCAATGCCATTGACATGGCAAATGAATGGATTAAACATACTTATCAAAATGGATTTTCACTTCCCGATATGCCAAGATAAATACAACTGAAGAAACCTCTGTGCAAGAAAACGGAGGCTTCTTCTCAACTCTATTTGATATGATCAAAAATTGCACAAAAGTCTTATTGATTATTGCCTGCTTCCTTATTGCACTGACAATGCAAGCCCAGACAAAGGCTGAAAAACAAGGCTGGCGGTTAGGTATGCAATCCTATTCCTTCCACTTGTTTACGCTAACCGAAGCTTTAGATAAAACACAGGAGCTTGGCTTAAAATATATCGAGGTTTTTCCTGGTCATAAACTCGGAGGGAAATGGGGCGATCAGGTATTCGGACCACAACTTGATAATCAGACTCGCCAAGAATTAAAAAGCCTGGCTGATTCAAAAGGAATTAAAATAGTCTCAATGGGTGTCGTTGTCACCAACAGTCCTGACGAATGGGAACCGTTGTTCAGCTTTGCAAAGGACATGGGAATGGATTACATTTCGTGTGAACCAGCCATAGCTGACTGGAATTTAGTCGAAAAGCTGGTCAATAAATATGGCATTAAAATTTCTGTTCATAACCATCCTCAACCTTCAACTTATTGGAAGCCAGAAAATCTGTTGAAAGAGATTAGCAACCGAAGTAAAATGATTGGCTCTTCGGCTGATGTCGGACACTGGAGAAGAGATGGATTAAACCAAATTGATTACCTGAAGAAATTAGAAGGACGAATTATCTCTTTACATTTTAAAGATATCGCTCCGAAAGAAGAAGGAGTTAAAGAACAGCATGATGTAATTTGGGGTAAAGGCATCCTTGATGTAAAAGGGATGCTACAGGAATTAAAAAGACAAAACTTCAAAGGTGTCTTCTGCATTGAATATGAATACAATTGGGATAATTCTGTCCCCGATATTAAAGAATGCATCAAATACTTTAACCAAACAGCCGATCGTATTCTTTGATAAATTAATTGTCTGCCTGGTTTATTGCCCCGAAGACATTCTCTTTTACTTGTAAAAACTACATAAACACGATTAACAAATCATCTGAAATGAAAAAATTAATAACAATTCTGGTTTTCCTTTTATTTGCAGCTCCTGGTTTTGCACAGAAAGTGCAATCGAATAATGCGATGTCGCAGAAACGGGTAACGCCCAAATCGATGGGCTACAAATTGATATGGGAAGATCAGTTCAACGGGCATCAACTCGACACAACTAAATGGAATATTAGGGGCACAGGTCCACGAAGGATTGGTTATAATTCACCCACTGCCGTAAAGGTTGAAGATGGTTATTTGAAACTCTATGCTTTACAAAAAGGTGACAGTATTTTGGGTAGCGCTGTTGGTACGGCAAGCCATTTTATAACCAAATATGGATATTTCGAATGCCGGGCTCAACTTCAGAAGTCGTCGGGCGTTTGGGGCGCTTTCTGGATACAGTCGTCAAAGATAGCTCAGGGCGAAGACCCTGCATTATTTGGAGCTGAAATGGATATCTTCGAGTTTTTTGAAGAAATGGGTAACGACACCATCACCCACGCCATTCACTGGAATTACGGGCCAAACATGCATTCAATCGGACCCAAGAAAAGCTATCTTAAAGGATTAAGCAAAGGATTCCATACCTATGGTTTCGAATGGACCGCTGAAAAATATTCTTTCTTCATCGATGGCTACAAATTCCACGAAGAAACACGGGGGGTC
>JANYLE010000511.1 GCA_025363795.1 Mariniphaga sp.
CTTTTTAGGTGTAATTGGAACGATATTGGGGAACAATTGAACGATTGACAGGAACAATTGAACGATTGACAGGAACAATCGAACGATTGACAGGAACAATTGAACGATTGACAGGAACAATCGAACGATTGACAGGAACTATTGAACGATATTTAGGAAGAATCGTTCGATTACCTCGAATTCTTCAAAACGTTGCCAATAAAAGGGATAAACAAAAAGCCTCCAAAATTGTAAATAGATTTTGTAATTGAGATGTTCCAATTAATAAGGAATTAAACCGTTATTAAATTTAAAGCCATGAAAACTGAAAAAGGATTTATGAATTTAATAATCAGATCTGCAGGCGATAACAGGTCTGTTTTGATAAGGTTGATCGTTGGACTTATCTTTCTGTCCGAAGGAATCCAAAAGTTTCTGTTCCCGGAATTATTAGGACCCGGCAGGTTTCTGAAAATTGGATTTAGTGACCCGGAATTTTGGGCCTATTTTACAGGAACCTTTGAAATTATTTGTGGCACATTTGTTTTAATCGGCCTATTAACAAGATTAGTGTCAATCCCTCTTTTAATCATCATGATTACTGCTTTTGTAACCACTAAATGGCCAATGCTTATTGAAAAAGGGTTTTGGACAATGGCACATGAATACCGTACTGATTTTGCTTTAACTCTCCTTTTGATCTATTTACTTCAATATGGCGGCGGTCGGTGGTCGGTTGATTCGGCTATTGGCAAAACTTTGAAAAACGTAGTTTCTGTCTGACCTTAAACCTTTCTATTTATCAGATTGTTTTATGACGAATTGATGCGAATCTAAAATCTAAAATAAATGAATTGACTATGAAATACAACGAATTAGGAAAAACAGGGGTGTTGGTATCGGAACTTTGTCTTGGAACCATGACATTTGGGGGGAAAGGTTTTTGGGAAGTTCTCGGTCAAGTGCCGCAGGACGAGGTTAATCAGATTGTAAAGACTTCGATTGATAGTGGCATTAACTTTATCGACACTGCAAATGGCTATTCTGAAGGATTATCTGAAACAATGCTTGGCGTGGCGTTGAAGAAACTTGAAATTGCGCGTCAGCAAGTGGTGATTGCCACCAAAGTGAGAATCCGGATGGGACCAGGAGCCAACCAGATCGGTTTATCGCGACTTCATATCATGGATTCGGTGAATGATAGTCTGCAGCGGCTCCAACTTTCGCACATTGACCTGCTTTATATTCACGGTGTTGACCCGATCACGCCACTTGAAGAGACGATGCGTGGACTTGAGGATGTCGTCCGCTCGGGGAAGGTACGTTATATTGGAATTAGCAATCATCCTGCATGGATGGTCGTAAAGGCAAATAGTTTTGCTGACAAAATGGGTTGGACCAAGTTCGTCGCCTCGCAAAACTATTACACGATTGCAGGTCGCGACATCGAACGTGAAATCACGCCGATGGCAATCAGCGAAAATATCAGTCTGATGCCATGGAGTCCGCTCGCTGGAGGATTCCTTTCTGGAAAATATACACGTGCTAACGCTGTGGCAGGCAATAGTCGACGCGATACGTTTGACTTTCCGCCCGTTAACAAACAAAAGGCATACGATATTATCGATGTGATGGCCGAAATTGGTAAGGCACATCAGGTTTCTGTTGCAACGGTTGCATTGAACTGGGTAATCAAACAACCTGGCGTCACAAGTACTATAATAGGTGCCAAAACCATGTCGCAATTGAATGATAATATTGCCGCAGTTTCGCTGCAAATGACAACTGATGAGATGGAGCAACTCAATAAAGTGAGTGCCTTGGCATCTGAATACCCGGGGTGGATGGTTAACCGTCAGGCCCAGGATCGCTGGCCTGCATAACCGGAATAAGTGCTTTGTTTTAAGCCGTTAAATTTCAGATCATGATTGAAAAGATACAGTTGGATAAGGATGTAAATGTTTTGTGCGTTTCCGCAAAATCTTTCCCTGACGGGATTATGGAGGCGTTCCAGAAATTACACGCTTTACTCCCCTTTTCTTCTAAAAGAGTCTATTATGGAATATCACGACCCAATGAAAACGGGGTTATTGGATATAAGGCGGCAATAGAACTAATGGATGATGAAGAAGCTTATAAATTTGGTTCTGAATCATTTGTTATTCCCAAAGGGGAATACATCAGTTTGTTGATACCCGATTATTTAAAAAGTATTCCTGCAATCGGGGATGCGTTTAATCACCTGACGTTGCAGCCAGGAATTGATCCCGAGGGTTATTGTATTGAATGGTATATTAATGAAAATGATGTGAGATGTATGGTTAAGTTAAAGTCTTAAAATTAACGGGATGATAAGAATGCCTTTTACGAACTGTCAGCAAAACCTATCTTTTTTTCGATAATTTTCCAGTTACTGAATTGTTGAAGTTTGTGGTGTGTTCCCTGGTAAATAAGGAAACGGAATAGATTGAACTATTGGAATCTCACTGAATTTATTTTAAATTTGGGTAGCTAAAGAGATTGATATTATTTACCAGTCATGGTTTGCGGTTTCAGGTGTCTGAATAAGATAGATCTATTGGTTTCAAAGACCTGAATTAGGAAATACGGAGGCTCTTAAACGATTTTATGGAATTGATTAACTCTAAAACGAAATGATATGGGAAATGCTCCACTTGTGATTGAACAGATTCTACCAGCAACGGTGGATGTTGTCTGGAAGGCCATTTCAGACAAGGATGCGATGAAGCATTGGTATTTTGATTTGAACGAATTCAGGCCTGAGGTAGGTTTTGAATTTCAGTTTGAGGCAGGACCCAGCGATGGCAGGCAATATCTGCATATTTGTAAAATCACGGAGGCGATTGTTGGAAAGAAACTTGCTTACAGCTGGCTATATGGTGGTTATGACGGAGACTCCCTTGTCACTTTTGAACTCTTTGATGAAGGCAATCAAACAAGGCTTAAATTAACGCATGTCGGACTGGAATCTTTTCCGGTCTACATTCCCGATTTTTCACCGCAGAGTTTTGCTGAAGGGTGGACTTACCTGATTGGCACAGCGCTCAAAGAATACCTGGGCGAAACAGCCTGATTGGTAAGTTTGAATTGCTTTTAAGTCAAGTCTGTCATGAAAGATAAACATTAATAACAATCTTAAATTCTAAAGGATGAAAATAGCAACAATAATTATCAGGGTTATAATGGGAGGAATGTTCTTGTTTGCCTCCATCGTTGTACTGTTTAAGCTGGTTCAGCAACCCGAATTATCAGGCAACGTAAAAATTGTCATGGAAGGATTTACAGCCACCGGTTACCTGATGACAACCGTCAAGATTGTCGAACTTTTGTGTGGAGCAGCTTTTTTAATCGGAAGATTTGTCCCGCTTGCAACAGTAGCCATCTTCCCGATTACGCTGAATATTTTAATGTTCCACTTGTATCTTGATCCTTCCGGCTTACCCATCGCCATCTTCCTGATGTTGGGAAATCTTTTTCTTGCTTATTATTACCGCGAGAAATACAGGGTTTTGTTTGATGCCAAAAGTTAGTCGGAAATATTTGATAGCGCTATAAGGATAAAGGGAATAGGGTTATTCCCTTTATCCTTATGTTTTTCTATTTAGAATATCCGGATATAATCTAAAACGGTTCCCTGTTTGTATCAGATTGAAAACCAAAATCGAAGGCAAAGACCCAGTTTGCTATAGCGAAAGAACGTTAAGTCATTGGTTCAAAATAGATAGGAAAATCGGGAATACTTCTTGATATAGAATAGGATTCATCTCCCTGAAAAAAGTTATCCGTGGGGCAATAATTCCGTCTCTAATAAATCGCCATATTTGTCGTTGATTAATGACAGGGTTTTTGATGGAAACTGCGCCGATTTATGATGATTATTTTCTTCTCCGTTTTAAAGAGGGCGACGAACATGCTTTTGAGAAAGTCTTTAAGGCTGATTACAATCGGATTGCAGGATTTTGCCAACAATTTATCGGGGACAAAGACAAGGCAAGGAGCCTTGCGCAGGAGGCATTTGTAAAGCTGTGGCTTAACCGCAAAAAAGTCGATTCTGTCAATGGAATACGTTCGTTTTTATATACATCAGCAAAAACAGATTGTTTAAACTATCTCAGGCACAAAAAGGTCATTAACAATTACGAGGATCATCAGCTTCAGCTTAAAGAAGGACAAATAAACGGTGAGATTCTTGAGTCATTCGATTTTAATCAACTGGAATTTACCGAACTTGAAACATTAATTAATCAGTCGATCAGTGAATTACCCGAAAAATGCCGGCAGGTTTTTATGATGAGCCGCATGGAAGGGAAAAAAAACAGTGAAATTGCTTCCGAACTGGACATCTCAGTGAAATCGGTCGAAGCAAATGTAACAAGGGCATTAAAGACCCTCAGAATCAAATTGTCCGAATACTTACCGCTTATTTTGGTTGAGTTGATTATCCGGAACCTCTGATCTTTAAGCCTTTTCCTTTCCATAGAAATTAATTAAATCTTTTTTCCAAAATCAATATAGGGTCAATCACGGTATGCGTGTACCTATTACAGACTACAACTAACTATGGATTATCAACTCGTCAATAAATATTTGCGCAACGAAACTTCTGAGGCAGAAGTTGCTGAGATTTTTCAATGGATTGATGCTGCTCCTGAGAAC
>JANYLE010000034.1 GCA_025363795.1 Mariniphaga sp.
AACTTAGACGTGACTTCCGGAGTTCTTGTTTTAAATCGAAATGTGTGAATCTTGTAACTTCTTCCCATAAATGTATAACGTTTTTCCCTGTAAAAACAACCACCTTGCAGTGTAATAATTCGAAACTTTTATGACAACAGAAAGCTTTTATTTTGAGGGGCAAGAAGAGAATCGTGTAAAGTATAAGGTTGATTTTTGCTCTGTTGGGAGCGAGGGAAGCCAGATCGAAAGTAACCCTCTGCTTGAGGATAAATATCAATGTCTGATGAAATGTGAGGGCAGTAAAACGTATAATCAGCCGGGTTTTTGTCCTGATTGTAATATGAAACTGGTTTCAATGAACAAAAGTCATCATCATTGAGGTGAGATTCAATATAAGTTTGAACGAAAGCTAGTTAGGTTTTTACAGATGTTGGACGATTTAATTAATTAACGAATAGGAGGTATATCATGATGAGCGGATTTGAAGGAATGGATTGGAGCATGGGATGGAGTTGGGTTATTGGCCTAATTCTACTTGTAGGTATTATTGGGATAATTGTAAGGAAAGGCAGAAATAATAACCAACGGGAACCATCAGCAATGGAAATTCTTAAGAAGAGGTATGCAAAAGGTGAAATCAGCAGAGACGAGTTCAAAGAAAAAAGGTCATACATGTAATGGCTTAAATTCACAGTTGATCATTTGAAATTAACTTTTGCCCTATTTATTCGTTATCTCTACGGTACATTATAAATTTGTAACTGATTTTGATGAACCGGATTTGATAACGTCAATAAATATGAATTTTTATATCAAGAATATGGTTTGCAACCGTTGCATCATGGTGGTGCAACAGGTTTTTGAAAAATTGGGCTATCCTCCTGTCCGTATTTCTCTTGGCGAGGTGGAAACTGTAAATCCGATAGGGGATGTCGATTTGGATAAGCTCAAAAAAGCATTGGTGAGTTATGGCTTTGAATTAATTGATAATACCAAAAGTCAGCTGATCGAAAAAATAAAAAATACAATTGTCGGGTTGGTTCATTACAGCGATGAAAACCTGAAAGAGAACTATTCGAAAGCTATCGAGTCGCACCTGAACCGCGATTATGCCTACTTAAGTACCCTTTTTTCTGAAGTTGAAGGGACCACAATTGAAAAATACATCATCCATCATAAGATTGAACGGGTTAAGGAGTTGCTGGTATACGACGAGTTGACACTAAGCGAAATAGCTGATAAGATGGGATATAGTAATGTTGCCTATTTATCAAGCCAGTTTAAAAAAATAACAGGTTTAACACCTTCCCATTTTAAATCGCTGAAACAACGCAAACGCATTTCGCTCGATAATGTGTGAAACATGTAACTTAATTCCGAAAATGTATAAAACTTTTATATATCAGATGATTCACCTTTGTCCCATCAACAATAATAGATGGAAATGTTGAATTTTATTCGGTTATTTGCATTCTGTACTGTTATTCCTCTAATAAAATGATTTTGTGATTAATATCCGGACTAAAAAATATGTAATTTCAAAAGTACTTGACGCGTTCTTTATAAGCGTTAACAGGGCTTATCTTTTTGTAATTCAATTTTTCAAGCAAGTACTTGTGCCACCGTTTCACTTTAGTGAAATTGTCAATCAATGCTTTGAGATCGGGTTAAGAGCTTTGTCACTGATAACCCTCACGGGCTTCATTATTGGTATTGTATTTACCAAGCAGTCTCGCCCTTCCCTCGAAGATTTTGGTGCAACCTCATGGTTACCCTCCTTGATTGGAATTGCCATTGTAAAGGCTTTGGGGCCGCTCGTCACTGCGCTCATTTGTGCCGGCAAGGTTGGATCGGGGATCGGAGCAGAGCTTGGTTCGATGAGAGTTACCGAACAGATTGATGCGATGGAGGTTTCTGCGATAAATCCATTTAAATATTTGGTAGTTACACGCGTGACTGCAACGATGATCACCATCCCTATCCTTTCATTTTATTGCATTGTGGTGGGGTTGCTGGGCTCGTACGTAAATGTTCGTGCAGAAGAAGCGACCAGTTTCATCGCCTTCTTTCAAAGTGCATTCTCTACGCTTCATTTTCTGGATCTTTCCACTTCGGTGGTAAAAGCGCTTATTTTTGGTTTCACGATCGGAATAGTTGGTAGTTACAAAGGTTTCTACGCCACAAAAGGGACGCAAGGTGTGGGCAAAGCGGCCAACCAGGCTGTGGTAATGGCCATGTTCCTGATCTTTATTGAAGAAGTTGTAATTGTGCAGGTTTCTAACTGGATACGATATTTTTAAAGATGGAAAACCAAAATATACCACATGTCATTAGCCACGACGAACAAGCCATAGTCATTAAGGATTTGTATAAATCATTTGATGACCTGGAAGTTCTAAAAGGGGTTAATCTTACTGTTGATAAAGGGGAAAATGTAGTTGTTCTTGGCAAGTCAGGAAGCGGAAAATCTGTTCTGATAAAGATCATTGTCGGGCTGCTCAAAGCTGACAGAGGAGAAGTTACGGTGCTGGGTCAGCAGGTGGCCACCTTGACAGATAAGGAGTTGAATGCATTGCGGTTGCGTGTCGGATTCTCCTTTCAGAGCAGCGCTTTATATGACAGCATGAATATCCGTCAGAATCTGGAGTTTCCGCTCAAAATGAACAGGAAAACCATGAGCAGACGGGAAATTATAAAAGCAGTGGACGAGGTTTTGGAAGACGTTGGACTTCGGGATAAAATGAATCAGATGCCGTCTGATCTTTCGGGCGGGCAGCGCAAAAGGATCGGCATTGCGCGCACACTGATCCTCAGGCCGGAAATCATGTTGTACGACGAACCCACTGCCGGACTGGATCCGATTACGAGTTATGAGATCAATAAACTCATTAATGAGGTACAGCAGCTGTACAATACAAGTTCTATCATTATCACCCACGATCTTACCTGTGCCAAGGAAACGGCTGACAGGGTTGCGATGTTTGTGGAAGGCCGGTTTACCAGGATAGGTAAATTCGAAGAAGTATTTAATACAGATGATGAGCAGGTTAGAAGTTTTTACAATTACAATTTTATACAATAAGCTATGAATAATTCTCCCAATAAACGAGCTGTAATCGTTGGCCTATTTGTTTTTTTAGGATTAATATTCCTGGTCGTTGGCATTCTGATCATCGGGAATCTTCATGAAACATTTAAAAACAAAACCGAAGTGGTGACCCTTTTTGATGACGTAAGTGGCTTAAAGGTTGGCAATAATATCTGGTTCTCAGGTGTGAAAATAGGTTCAATAAGCAATCTGCATTTCTATGCGCAGAATAAGGTGAAAGTGGGGATGAAAATAGAGGATAGTGCATTGCCATATATCCGTAAAGATGCCTTTGTAAAACTAAGTACGGATGGTTTGATCGGAAATAAGATCCTGATTATTTATGGTGGCACTCCGCTCTCGCCACAAATTGATGGAGGTGACACACTTCGGGTCGAAAAGACCTTTTCTTCAGATGATATGATCAATATGCTACAGGAAAACAATAAAAACCTGTTGGCGATCACCACCGATTTTAAACTGATCAGTAATAAACTTGCCGCAGGTGAAGGGACGATCGGCAAATTATTCAACGATAATACTGTTTATAATCATCTTGATTCAGCTACACTTGCACTTCAACATGCATCTGCCCAGGCACAGCAATTAATTGGTTCGCTCGCAACTTTCAGTAAAGGACTCAATAAAAAGGGAACACTTGCCAATGAACTCACAACTGATACCATTGTATTTAATTCATTGAAAACCTCGGTTTCCAAATTACAGCTGATGGCTGACAATGCCAATGTGCTGGTCAACAACTTAAAAGAAGCGGGAACCAATCCTAAATCTCCAATCGGGGTGATGTTGCACGATGAGGAAACAGGCACAAGGTTGAAGCAAACCATTAAAAACCTCGAAGCCGGTTCCCTTAAACTGGATGAAGATTTAAAGGCAGCACAGCACAATTTTCTGCTGAAAGGCTATTTTAAAAAGAAGGCTAAAGAGAAAGCTGATACGATCCCTGATGCATCAACGAATCATTAAATTAGGTTCCCTACTGAAGGTTGCTACCCTAAAGTGGTATGACCGTGATCCTTTTCGGGAAGGAGCCATTATTGCCTACAATGCCATATTCGCATTACCCGGATTATTGGTTGTCGTGATAACTCTTACCGGTTATTTCTTTGGTGGCGAGGCCGTAAGCAGTCACCTGCATGCGCAGATTGCTGAGGCTTTGGGAATCAATACGGCAGATCAGATTCAGGAAATGGTTAATATGTCGATGCGCATCAAAGATTCTGTCTGGGCGACTACTTTTGGCGTTGGAACCATCATCATCGGGGCAACCGGGGTCTTTGTGGAACTTCAAAAATCACTGAATATTATATGGGAAGTAAAAGCGACAACGTCCAAGTCAGGTATCTGGACGGTAATTAAAACCCGTTTGTTTTATTTCGGACTAATCCTCTCCATCGCTTTTCTATTACTGATTTCGTTAGTGTTATCCTCTTTATTATCCGCATTCGGAACATGGATACAGCAATACTGGTCCGAATCGTTACTCTCGCTATTTAAGATCTACAACCAGGTTTTCTCATTAGCTATTGTTACATTCCTTTTCGGATTGATGTTTAAATTAATCCCCGACGCAAAGATCAAATGGAAATCGGTATGGATCGGGGCATTTCTAACGGCATTATTGTTTGACATTGGCAAGACTGCCCTTGGATTATATTTCGGTAAAGCTAACCCTGGGTCAGTGTATGGTGCAGCCGGTTCGATCATTCTTATCTTACTCTGGACTTCTTACTCTTCGATGATTGTATTTTACGGTGCTGAGTTTACCAAAGTCTATTCAGATTATTACTATGGCGAAATTCAGCCGACACAAAACGCCATTAAAGAAAAGGACCGGGTTAAATAATAGGTCCTTTGTGAAAATGGGGCCAACCTGAAAATCTTATAAATGATTGCCGGAATATCATAACATTAAAACCACATCCGGGCTTTATCTTTGATTCAAAATTAAAGTCATGGAAAAAACGGTTAAAAAAAGTTTCCCCGTTACCGGATTAAGTTGCGCTTCGTGTGCAATCAGCGTAGAGAGCATGCTGAAAACCCAGAAAGGGGTACTCAGCGCTGCCGTCAATTATGCAAATTCATCTGCGTGGGTCGAGTACGAACCTGCCACAGTTCATATAGCTGATTTAAAATCGGTAATCCAATCAATCGGTTACGATCTGTTGATTGAAGATGAGGGACAGGACCATCAGCAAGAACTACAGCAAGAGCATTATAAAAATCTCAAAAGCAATACGATCCGGGCATCCATCCTTGCCTTGCCTGTTGTTGTCATTGCGATGTTCTTTATGGAACTCCCTTATGGCAACTGGATCATGATGGCGTTGGCAGCACCTGTCGTCGGATGGTTTGGCCGTAGTTTCTTCATTAATGCATTCAACCAGGCGAAGCATGGCAAGGCAAATATGGATACACTCGTTGCACTAAGTACGGGAATTGCCTTTCTGTTCAGCGCGTTCAACACCATCTTCCCGCAGTTCTGGCACAGTCACGGGCAACATCCACCCGTTTATTTTGAGGCATCCGCAGTCGTAATTGCATTTATCATGCTTGGCAAGGTGCTTGAAGAAAGAGCCAAGTCAAATACTTCGTCGGCAATTAAGAAATTGATGGGCTTACAACCCAATATTGTCAATATCCTGCAGAATGACGGACAGGCTGTTGAAATCCCCATCTCGCAGGTAAAAGCCGGTGACAAACTATTGGTTAAACCCGGCGACAAGATACCCGTCGATGGAGAAATCATTTCAGGTTCTTCATTTATTGATGAAAGCACTATCACGGGCGAGTCATTGCCTGTCGAAAAGGAGAAGGGGGAAAAGGTATTTGCCGGAACCATCAATCAGAAGGGAAGTTTTGTTTTCGAGGCGCAGAAAGTGGGCGGCGAGACGATACTTGCCCGGATTATCAAAATGGTGCAGCAAGCGCAGGGAAGTAAGCCACCTGTACAAAAGCTTGTAGATAAAATTGCAGGAATCTTTGTCCCTGTTGTAATGACGATTTCGCTGATCAGCTTTGCAATTTGGATGACCTTTGGCGGGGAGAATGCCATAACACAGGCTTTATTGGCCATGGTTTCCGTATTGGTGATCGCTTGCCCATGTGCTTTAGGTCTTGCCACCCCGACTGCCATCATGGTAGGAATAGGGAAGGGAGCCGAAAACGGCATCCTGATCAAGGACGCAGAAAGCCTCGAATCCGCACATAAAGTCAATGCCATAGTTCTTGATAAAACCGGAACTATTACCGAAGGGAAACCCGCCGTTACAGATTTAGTCTGGAATGTGCCCGAAGTGGAACAAGCTGTGTTCGCACAGATCCTCTTCGCTATCGAATTGCAATCAGAACACCCTTTGGCGGAAGCGGTTACTGCGTCGTTAAAAACCAAAGTCGGCCAGCCAATCGTCGCCGAACAGTTTAAAAGCATTACAGGGAAAGGTGTAGTGGCCAGTTACAATAAACAGATTTACCTCGTGGGTAATCAAAAATTGCTTGAAGATTATCACGTCACTATTTCTGAAACAGATCTGGAACGGATCGGTACCTGGCAGGACGAAGCGAAAACGGTTATCTGTTTTGCGCGCGACACCGAATTAATCGCTATTATTGGTATTGCCGACCAGGTTAAAGCAACATCTGCCAAAGCCATTCAGGATTTACAAAACCAGGGGATCGAAGTCTATATGCTCACGGGTGATAATTCACAAACGGCAAAAGCGGTGGCTCAGAAAGTTGGTCTTAAAAACTTTAAGGCAGAAGTGCTGCCTTCGGACAAGGCTGAATTCATCATACAATTACAAAAGCAAGGAAAAGTGGTGGCCATGGTTGGCGATGGCATCAACGATTCGCATGCATTGGCCCAAGCCGATGTAAGTATTGCTATGGGTAAGGGTTCAGATATTGCGATGGATGTGGCTAAGATGACCATCATCTCTTCCGATCTCCAGCTGATCTCAAAGGCAATCCGTTTATCGAAAATGACCGTAAATACGATCCACCAGAACTTGTTCTGGGCATTTATATACAACATCATCGGGATTCCGATTGCAGCGGGGATCTTGTTTCCCATCTGGGGTTTTATGCTGAACCCGATGATTGCAGGTGGTGCAATGGCATTAAGTTCGGTATCAGTAGTTAGTAACAGTCTGAGATTGAAGAGAAAAAATATAAATTAAAAATCAGAAAATGAAAACATTAAAGTTTAAAACCAACATCAATTGTGGCGGATGCATTGCAAAGGTCACTCCGTCTTTAAACAGCGCCGAAGGGATTGCAAAATGGGAAGTTGATACCACAAGCCCACAGAAAGTGCTCAGCATTGAAACTTCGACATTAGGTGAAGATGAGGTGATTGCAATTTTAAAAAAGGCAGGATACAGCGCCGTAGCTTTGACAAACTAAGGTTCGAAAGGAACTGGAGATTTGGACAAAGCCAAATAACCGCCAGGAGAAAAAAGGTCTTTCCTTTGTGGAAAGAAAGAGAAGGCTCTCGGAATATTAGTGACCGGATGACGTTAATCATCCGGTCACTGTTGTTTTAAGCAGCTTGTAAATGCTCCCGATTAGAATGATTGCCAATCACCACCAGCTACAACTCCCAATCAATTGAACCATTTTATTACGATTGGACTCAAGGCAGGGTATTACTTTGACAGGGTGACAATTACTCAAAAGCCAAGGCTGTAATCGCACCTGCACGCAAGTAGGGTTGTGCTTCGCAGAATATTGGCTGTAATCCGTTTGTGGATAGTTTAGTGATGCTATCACACGATCAACTAATGATTTCTTTGCTAACTTTGACACAAAGATGAACGACGATGAAAAAGAATCTCTCTCTAAGCATTTTACGGGTAATGGCGCTGATCGTGGTATTGATTGGTGCAACGGGATCACTTTATTACGTGCTCCAGGCAGGTCGGAACAATAATTCGATTCTCCTTGTTTCGCTTTTTGTGAGCTGGGTACTCTCACCGTTTATCGCCCAGTTGTTAGCCAACGTGATTTTCAGACGTTGGTCGGTATTTACGCGTGCGACACTCTATTGTCTAACAATATTACTGGCCGTTGGTTCTTTGTTTGGATATAGTGGCGCACTGACGCCACCCGGGACAATGCCCGCTTTCGTATTTCTGATGATTCCGCTCATATCGTGGTTGCTCATGGGGACGATTATACCCTTGGCTGCGTCGCTGGCACGCAGGAAAAACAGCGTCTAAACTTTTACACGAATTAACGTGCATCAGTCAGTTGTGACCTTCTGTTAACCCATTGTGAAAAACAACGAGTCTGGAAATCGTAATTATAAATTGATATAATGTCAGGCGGAAGGTTATCAAAAAACAACCTATACGAATACCTATACACTATATATAGTACCCCGATCACATCCTGACCGGAAAATGACTACATTTGAC
>JANYLE010000044.1 GCA_025363795.1 Mariniphaga sp.
TCATGGTTGCCTTGATTGCTGCCGCGGTCTGGTCAGAATCGAGTCCCCTGGTTTTAAATTCGCGCCCCATTTTCCATGTAATCAATGTTTCAACAAGTGCATCGGTTTTTCCACCCGGTGGAATCGTTACAACATAGTCGACAAGCGCCGGGAACTGCTTTTTCTGTTTCTGGTAGATCAGCCGAAGGGCATTCATAAATGCATCATACTGTCCGTCACCTGACGAACCTGCTTCGAAGATTTCACCATCAACTTCAATCGCCACGGTAGCCATAGGACGAAGTCCCAGGGCGTGTGAAATGGCATAATTGCTTAGCCTGATCTTCTCATTGACCGATTCACTTTTCAAAACATCCGAAAGGATATAGGGAAGATCATCAGAAGTGACCGATTCTTTCTTATCGGCCAGTTCAATCACCTTATCGGTAACTCTTTTCAGATCCTCGGGATCGAGGCGGATGCCCATGTCCTCAAGATTCTTGGCAATATTGGCCTTGCCGGAGGTTTTGCCAAGGGCATATTTCCGAATTCTTCCAAACCGTTCGGGGAGCAGGTCATTAAAATAGAGTTGATCCTTATTATCTCCGTCAGCATGAATTCCGCTGCATTGGGTAAAGACATTCTCACCAATAATGGGTTTGTTTCCCGGAATACGGATTCCGGAAAAATTCTCAACAATCCGGCTGGCCAAACCTAACTTCCGTTCGTTAATCGAATTCTGGAGTTTGAGCTGGTCGTTCAGCAATGCAATGACACTCGAAAGGGGTGCATTGCCTGCACGTTCTCCCAGACCGTTCACGGTAGTATGAATGGTATTGATTCCAGCCCTGATAGCCGCATCGACATTGGCAATTGCCAGGTCGTAATCGTTATGAGCATGAAAATCAAACTTAAGTTCAGGGTATTTGCTGATCATTAAAGAACAGAAATCGAATGTTTCGGTCGGACTTAATATTCCAAGCGTGTCGGGAAGCATGATGCGACCAACTTTTTCGGTTTTTAATCCGTCGAGCATAAAATTGACATACTCGGGAGAATGCCTCATCCCGTTGGACCAATCTTCAAGGTAAATATTGACCTTTATTCCTAATGTCTCAGCTAACTGAAGGGAGCTTTTAATCCCGGCAAGATGTTCTTCTGGCGATTTTTTTAATTGTTGGGTAACATGACGCAACGATCCTTTCGCTAAAAGATTCATTACTTTTCCCCCTGCACGTGAAATCCACTCGAGAGAGGTCTTGCCATCAACGAAACCAAGAATTTCAACCCTTTCAAGATATCCGGCATGACTTGCCCAATCGAGCACTTTACGGGCGGCTCTGAATTCTCCGTCAGAAACCCTTGCAGAAGCCACTTCGATAAAATCGATCTTAAGTTCCTCCAAAAGAATCTTGGCAATATTCAGCTTTTCAAGCTCCGAAAAGGAGACTCCTGAGGTCTGCTCACCATCTCTCAGGGTAGTATCCATTATATAAATCATATGCTCTTTAATTTGTTTGAACTGATCAAACCTGTTTGTAATTAAGCCTGCTCAAATGCGAGGATCTCCTCTTTCAGACTGATCAGAAAATCGATGTCATCGAGACCCTTCAGCAGGCACTCCTTTTTGTAAGGGTCAATATCGAATTTTACACTAATTCCTGCTTTAAGGTTTCGGATAGTTTGGCTTTCGAGATCAACTTCAAAATGTGCCGAAGGATCGACTTCTACTGTCTGGAAAATTTCAGCAAGAAAAGCATCCGGGACCTGAACAGGTAACAGTCCGTTATTTAATACGTTACTTTTGAATATATCAGCAAAAAAACTTGAAACAACAACACGAAACCCGGCATCATAAACAGCCCAGGCAGCATGTTCGCGACTTGAACCACTGCCAAAATTTTTTCCGGCAACCAATATCTTCCCCGAATAAAGGGGGTTGTTTAAAACAAAATCAGGGTTTGGGGTGCCATCTTTTTTGTAGCGCCAATCTCTGAAAAGGTTGTCTCCGAATCCTTTTCGTTCAACTGCTTTGAGGAAACGCGCCGGGATGATCTGGTCGGTGTCCACATTCTCGATGGGAAGCGGAACCACTCTACTGACCAGTTTATGGAATTTTTCTATCGACATATCTTATAAATTTTGAGTTACGAATTATGAATTACGAATGATAGATGACGAATGACGGACTGAAATTGGCTAACGCCGGGTTTCAATTCATAATTCGTAATTTAAAATTCATAATTGATTACTTTTCTCTTGGGTCAGATACAACTCCGTTAATCGCAGCTGCTGCAGCCATTAACGGGCTTGCAAGCATAGTACGTGCACCGGGTCCCTGACGTCCTTCGAAATTGCGGTTTGAAGTTGAAACGGCATATTTCCCTGCCGGGATTTTGTCATCATTCATGGCCAGGCAAGCTGAACATCCGGGTTGACGCAATGCAAAGCCGGCAGCCTCAAATATTTCGACCAATCCTTCTTCCCTGATTTGTTGCTCCACCTTTTTTGAGCCCGGAACAATCCATGCGATCACAGAATCGGCTTTTTTCTTCCCCTTTACATAGCTGGCAAAGAGTCTGAAATCTTCGATGCGACCATTGGTACAACTGCCGATAAAGACGTAATCAACTTTTTTACCTTTTATATTTTCACCGGGTTTGAAACCCATATATTCCAACGACTTGTTAAAAGTAATAAGGTCAGAACCCACGAGGTTATCACCCATAGGGATTTTTTCGTTGACACCCATTCCCATTCCGGGGTTCGTGCCATAAGTGATCATTGGTTCAATATCCGCAGCATCGAAATGGAATTCTGTATCAAAAACAGCGCCTTCGTCCGACTTTAATTGTTTCCATTGTGCCAGTTTTTGATCCCATTCGGCGCCTTTGGGTGCAAACTGGCGACCTTTAATGTATTCAAAAGTTACCTCATCAGGTGCAATCATCCCGCCACGGGCACCACATTCGATGCTCATATTACAAAGGGTCATGCGGCCTTCCATTGACAGGTTGCTGATCGCTGAACCAGCAAATTCGATGAAATGACCTGTACCGCCCGAAGAAGAAATTTTAGAAATGACATAAAGGGCAATATCTTTTGCAGTAATATCTTTCTGCAATTTTCCTGATACATTGATGCGCATCTTCTTCGGTTTTGGCTGAAGAATGCACTGACTTGCAAATACCATCTCTACCTCGCTGGTTCCGATTCCGAAAGCAATGCTTCCGAAAGC
>JANYLE010000124.1 GCA_025363795.1 Mariniphaga sp.
AGGCGGAAAGCCTCTTCCTGATCGGCAATTAGAAGATCGATAAACTGATAGCTTTCATCGCTTTCGCCCAAAGGCCATTTTTCTAAAGGATTGGCTTTTTCATTTCTGAAATCAAAAACGGTATTCACGATGGTGATACACCCTTTTGATTTTGCTTTTTTCAGAAGGGCGGTCATATGGTCGTGAATCCGGGGAACAAGTGCGGTGCCACCAAAAACAACAATATCGGAATTGAAAAAATCCTCATCCAATTCATCAGGCTTGTAATCCCAGGCAGCACCTATTGAGTTAAGAAACATCCTTTCCCCGTGACCATTGTCGAAAGAGGGGTCGGAGAGGACAACAGTTGATGGAGTCCGGTTATCAATTAGCTTGAAGTCTTTAAGTACTACCGGCGTTTTTTGCAGTGATGAGATGAGGTAATCTCCAATCTCATCTTTTCCGCCACGTCCGTAAAAACGCACTTCGCACTGTTCTTTATCAGTTAGTTGTGCTGTATTGATCAGCGATACGATGGATGGGCCGCCAATATTTATCTTGTCGTGATTTCTTCCCCCGGTGATCTTATTCAGAACATTAGGGAAAGAATCTTTGCTGTATTTTTCAAATTCTTCCTGAAAAACGAGATGACCCGGAGTCAGGCCTCCGTCACCCCTGGTTTTTGACAAAAATGGACGGATAATTTCACTGCCAAAATCGATGTTATTGAATAACAAGTCAACAAGGCAGCAACCGACTCCTGAAACGATGATCTTTGGCGACATAGTGAAATCTATATAATTAATTATTGAACTGATTGTTAGAGATAATTTGCATAGTCACCAACGAGCAGGTGAAGTGGTTTTTCATCTTCAATAATCTCCGGAAACCTCCCCACTTTTTCGTAAAAACAATTGTCCGAAGCGTCATCATTTACCATACTTACTTCGCCAACCAACACTTTGCCTTTTCCAGCTTCTCCATAGAATTTGTGATACATACCTTGCTCAAGGCAAATGCTTTCACCGGGTTTCAGCACTATTTTCCCACCGGCATTCACGGAGCGTTTCACACCATCTGTTTTGAAATTAACTGGCGTCGTATCGAACTGGCTTTCGGAGTTAGAATTATAGAGTTCAATCACAAGATTGCCTCCGCCACGATTGATAATATCCTCCATCTTAGACCAGTGATAATGCATTGGCGTTACCTGACCCTCTTCCACGATCATGATTTTTTCGGCATAAGGTTTTTTATCCACATTAAATTTCCCATTACGGATGGTGAATAAAAACAACCCCTGTGAATAAAAATCTCCTGAGCCAAAATCGGTGATGTCCCAGCCAAGCATATTATCCATTATTTCCAAAGCGTCTTGTTTGTGTTTTTTCCAATCGTCGACACTCCAAAAGGCCCATGGGGGTAGAAAGAATTGTCTTTCGGACATGAAAGCTTTAGCATCCTCAATAATCTGGTTTATTTCACTACGTTTCATAATCAGTTTTTTTAGTTTTTATATTGAACTTTATTAAAATTCGTTTATGCTTTTTTGCCTTTACAGGTTGGGCAATGCATCAATCCTTCTCCAGTTTGTATGCACTGAACAAGAGATAACCCAGTGCGACCAGCAATACTGCCATTCCTCCAGTTTGTCCAACAGCATCAGAAACGATACCCATGATTAGCGGAATGACTGCGCCACCCGCAACTCCCATGATCAACAGACCTGATATTTCGTTTGCACGTTCAGGTTTTTTCTTTAATGCGGCAGAGAAAACAATGGAGAACACATTCGCCACTAACAATCCCAACAAGAATACCATGGACAAGATTCCCCACAAGTTTCCGGTCAACAGCATTAGAATTAAGGCGGGAATTGCTACAAACATGCTCACCATATAGAATTTGCGTCCTGACAATTTTATTAATAGGATTGCACCGGCAAAAGCACCGACAGTTCTGGCCACAAAATAGAGGCTGGTTCCCAGGCCCGCCCGTTCCAATGGTATACCGCAGCGTTCCATAAGGAATTTGGGAATAGTAGTATTTAATCCCACATCAACCCCGACCACAAAAACAATGGCCAGGAAAAGCAAAAGAATCGTCTTGTCTTTGAGCAATGCGAAAGATCCTGTAAATGAGGAGGTAGAAGATTTTATGACAGGCTCTTCATGAATGGGTGTAAGTATTAACCACAATCCGGAGATTACAGTTATCACGGCAAAGACCAGGAACACAAATTTCCAGTTTCCAAAGCTGCTCGCTGCTACTCCGGCAATAATCGGACCCAAAAACGCAGCAATTGCCTTGATGAACTGTCCCAAAGTGAGGCTACTTGTCAGTCGATCACCCCGGACCACATTGGTCAGCAGTGGATTTAGGGAAACCTGGATGATGGTGTTCCCGATTCCGAGCAGGCCAAAAGCAACCAGCATCATCGGGAAGTTGTAGCTTACCAGTGGCAGCAACATCGCCACAAATGAGATAACCATACTTAGAATCACGGTTCGTTTTCGCCCCAACCTGTTCATCATGATTCCGGTTGGAACTGAGAGTATCGCAAACCACAGGAATAGGGTCATAGGTAACATATTGGCCAGGGTATCGCTCAGTGCGAAATCCTGTTTCACATAGTTGGTTGCGATGCCGACCAGGTCAACGAGGCCCATGATGAAAAACCCGAACAATACAGGCATGACCTTTGAGAAAGAAGCTCCTTTATTCATTTAGTCCAATTATTAAATTACAGGTTGTTAATTTCCTTTATTAAGGCATTGATTTTATCAGTTCCATTCACAATTTCAATATCCAAGTCAAAACTTTTTATTTCACCAGCTTCCAGGTATTCTAACGTATTATTTTGCCGGGCATCTGCCCGACCTCCGACGTAACAATTGGAAGGCTCCATTCCCAGAACATACTCACCTTCACCCATCTGCTTCCATTGTCCAAAATTAAAGAGCTGATTTTTATTGAAGCGGATAGAAAGGGCAGTTTCAAGTGTGTTGTTTACCAGTGCCGTGCAAGTATTCCCTTCTGAACCGGCTCGTAAATCGTGATAGAACACCTGTTCTGCATATCCCGGAGTGGGTGCCTGGAATTGATTGTAGATATCAACCCCTTTAATTGCTGCTTCATCACGGGGTATCAGTTTATCAGTTGGAGTAACCAACAGGGAATTCTCATCCAGCAATGGATATCCCAGGTTGAAGTGGAAGAGGAGCATCAAAGGTTCTTTTCTGAACCCTAAATTTTCAACAGTATTTTGTATGGTAATTTTATTCTCACCGTAACGACAGGTGATTTTTCGCTCTATCACCAGGTTTTCACCAAAAACCCTGGCTTCTTTCATCTTTCCGGTGATTGTCAGAACAGGGACATTCGCTGACCAATCAACCCAGGCACAGACTTCTTCGGCAGGGGTATTTGATATTCGGCCATGTACCCCAAATGATTCCCCTTCGTCTTCGCATGGACTCCCAACATTACGGAGTCCGCATGTTGTGAGGAACCCGGCATGGAAACTACGCAGAAATTCAGCGCCGTCTTCATTGTAATATTCGGGTGCAACTATTCCCGTTTTACTGAGGTAACTGCAATTAATCCCCTTGAAGGTTAACCCTGTAATATCGAGACACCTGTCGGCGAGGACCGTAAATTCTAAACCAGCACCATTCCGGAAATCGAAAGCCTTTACCCCTTTTGATTTTCCTCCGGAAAGGGTATATTCCCTGATTCCAAATACCTGGCTTAAATCGCCAACGTATTTCAAAAGCTCTCTTTTATTAAAATCGTTTGTTTGCATAGCCCGGTTTTTATAAATCGTATTAATCACAAGTACTTTTATCCGATTACTTAGTCTTTTTGAGAAATGTCACTGGAGCATTTTTCCCCCAATCTTTATTAGGCACTGGGCCCATTTTCAAAATCAATCTTCCGCCTTCTGTAATATCTTTAAATCTTATCTGTGTGCTGTTTAGTGGTTTGTCGTTTAGTGTGGCAGATTGGATATAGATATTTTCTTTCGAATTATTCAAGGCCTCAATGACAAATTCATCTCCTCTATAATAGGTGTTATCCAATTTAATGGTCACTTTTTCAAAGAGTGGACTTGAAAGATTTACCATCGGAATTTCTGCACAACCACCTTCCATTTCGAACATGCCCATTGCACTCATGACAAACCAGCCGCCCATCTGACCTTCATCTTCATCACCTTCCCACCCCTGGTAAGGTGTAGAGCCATAGTAGGAATCAAGAATTGCCCTGGAGTATTTCTGAGTCAGCCATGGTTTTCCTGAATAGTTAAATAAAAATGCCGATTGCATATTTACCTCATTCCCCATATTGATATAATATTCAACAGCTTCAGGCTGATACCTGTCGAAGGCATGCGCTGCAAATTTTTGGCTGACCGATTTCTCAAAACCTTCTTCAAGTCTGCTGTTGAAAAGATCTTTTCCTATCATATTGACCAGACCGGGTATGTCATGTGGAACGTATAAAGTATACTGCCACCCGTTTCCTTCAATAAAATGATTTCCCGAGAAGGGATTATAATCTTTCATCCATTGGCCGGCAGAATCTTTGGGTACAATGTATTTCAGTTCGGGATTAAAGAGGTTCTTCCAGTTTTCAGATCTCTTTATCAGATATTTATAATCGCTCTTTTTCCCTAAGGCTTTTGCCATCTGTGCAACACAAAAATCGTCATAAGCATAATCCATCGTCCGGCTTGAGGGATTCATCTCAA
>JANYLE010000181.1 GCA_025363795.1 Mariniphaga sp.
TCAAAAAAGGTATCGGAAGCTGACATGGAAAAGTTGCTCGAAGCGATCCGTTTATCCGCTTCGTCTTATGGATTACAACCTTATAAAGTATTGGTCGTTAAAGATGCTGCGATAAGAGCTGAGCTTCGTAAAGCCGCCTGGGGTCAGTCTCAGATTACCGATGCGTCCGCGTTGCTTGTATTTGCTGTCAAATCGGACTTTAATGCAACCAATGTGGATGAATTTATTGATTTGGTTTCTGAAGGCCGAAAGATTCCTAAAGTGGGTCTTGCCGAATATAGCAATATGATGAAGGGATCACTGGCGAATATGACGCCTGAGCAGATTGAAATATGGAACAGCAAACAAGCATATATTGCACTTGGCTTTGGACTCGTATCCGCTGCCGTTTTAGATCTTGATGCTTGCCCGATGGAAGGTTTTAGTGCTGATGATTTCGATAAGATATTGAATCTTAATAAACTGGGATTAAAATCTAAGGTGATTATGGCTGTTGGCTATCGTTCCGAAGAAGATAAGTACCAGCACCTGGCGAAAGTAAGGCAGAAAAAAGAAGATTTCATTGTGAAGTTTTAATACAAAAAAATACCGGTCAAATGGCCGGTATTTTTTTGTATTATAATGGGATATAGATTTTCTATATCCCATTTGTATTTTCTACCTCATCACATATTCATGAATCCGTTTTGCAGCATCGCGTCCGGAGCGAATAGCCCAGACCACAAGGCTTGCGCCCCTGGTTACGTCGCCTGAAACGAAAATCTTATCCAGATTGGTTGTATTGTCTGTCGATTTCACATTGCCGCGTTGATCGTATTCAACTCCCAAACTATCAAGTAACCCGGAGTGGACTGGTGAGAGAAATCCCATCGAAAGGAGTACAAGATCGGCTTCAATGATTTCAAGTGTTCCGGGAATCTCTTTCATGATCATCCGCCCATTGTCGCGAATCCATTCAACCTCTACCACTTCAACTCCGGTAAGATGGCCATCTTTCCCAATAAATCTCTTTGTTGCCAGGTTCCATCGTCTTTCGCATCCTTCGAGATGGGAACTTGATGTGCGTATCGTATTGGGCCAATAGGGCCACGGATTATCATCACTTCTTTTTTGAGGTGGCTTGGCAAGTATTTCTATCTGGGTTACCGATACGGCTTTCTGCCGAATAGAAGTACCCACACAGTCAGAGCCCGTATCGCCACCACCAATTACCAAAACTTTTTTATCCTTGGCTGAAATTCGGATTGTATCAGGAATATTCTCGCCGCTGACAACTTTATTTTGCTGACGGAGGAATTCCATCGCAAAATGAATTCCTTTCAATTCGCGTCCTGTAGCCGGTAAATCACGTGGATCCATAGCGCCACAAGCCAAACAAACAGCGTCAAAATCATTTAAAAGTTTGTCTGCAGGGATATCAACTCCCACTTTAGTATTTACCTTGAAAGTAATCCCTTCTTTTACAAAGAGATTTATCCTTCTGTCAATCACTGTTTTATTTAATTTAAAATCCGGGATTCCATAACGGAGCAGACCACCAATTTTATCATCCTGTTCAAAAACGGTCACAGTATGTCCTGCCTGATTTAGCAGGTCAGCAGTTGATAATCCGGCCGGACCGGAACCTATAACAGCAATTTTTTTGCCGGTTCTTCTTAATGGAACCTGCTCGACCACATGGCCCATGTCGAAAGCCTGTTCGACAACGGCACATTCGTTTTCGCGAATGGTAACTGCTTCTTCGTGAATGGCCAGAACACATGATTTTTCACACGGTGCAGGACATACTCTTCCGGTAAATTCAGGAAAGCTGTTCGTACTGGAAAGTATATTATAAGCTTCGTCCCATTTGCCGCGGTAAACGGCATCCTGCCATTCGGGAATATTGCTTTCAACCGGACATGAGCTGTGACAAAAAGGTATTCCGCAATCCATGCATCTGGAAGCCTGATCCTTACGATCGTTCTCGTTAAGTGTCTGTTCTACTTCGCCATAGTCAAATATACGTTCGTTGATGGGGCGATAGCCGCCAACTTTTCGTTCTATTTCGATAAAACCTTTTGGATTTCCCATTTTTTGTAACTTTAATCGTTGTTTGTGTTAAACGTTTCTCTCTTTCGTGAATTACTCCCTTCTGTCAGGAGCGTCTTCAGCCATTTCAAGCTTTCGTTTTACCTCTTTCAATTTCATCTCGTTCAACACTTTTTTATACTCCAGCGGAATGATTTTCACAAACTTGGGAAGGTATTCTTCCCAATTGGTAAGTATTTTTCCCGCAAGCGGACTTTGTGTGTAAAGCAGATGCTTTCCGATCATTTCCTGTAACTCAATAATATCTGCCTTGTCTTCAACTGCCTCTAATTCTACAAGCCCTTTATTACAATAGTATTCGAAATCTCCGTTCACATCAAGAACATACGCAATGCCACCACTCATCCCGGCTGCAAAGTTTCGACCCGTTGTACCGAGAACGACGGTACATCCTCCGGTCATGTATTCGCAGCAATGGTCGCCGGTTCCTTCAACAACTGCTCTTGCACCAGAATTTCTGACACAAAAACGTTCACCTGCAACTCCCTGAATATAAACGTCACCACTGGTGGCACCATATAGGGTTGTATTTCCAATAATAATGTTTTTATCCGGTGCAAAGGTTGAACCGTTTGGAGGGACAACAATAATTTTGCCACCTGAAAGTCCTTTACCCAGGTAGTCATTGGAATCTCCTTCAAGCCTGAATGTTACACCTTTAACTAAAAATGCGCCGAAGCTCTGTCCGGCAGTACCACGGAAGGTGCAGTTGATGGTATCTTTGGGAAGTCCTTCTTCTCCATATCGTTTCGAAATCTTGCCGGATAACATGGCACCTACTGTACGCATCACGTTATTGATTTCATAGGCCAACCAAACTTTTTCGCCACTTTTAATGGCTTTATTAGCTTCGCGGATCAATGTTTTATCGATTACGTCATCCAGGTTTTTGGTATTAGGACGGGTATTGTGGATCGGATAAAGTTTTGCTTCTTCGGGAAGATGGAGAAATTTCGAGAAATCGACATTTTTCATCTTCCAGTTTGTCACTTCGTGATTTTGTTCCAAAAGGTCAACCCTTCCAACCAATTCATCGAAGGTACGAACACCAATTTCGGCCATGTATTCACGGATTTCCTCCGAAATAAATGTGAAATAGTTAATTACAAATTGTGAACGTCCTAAGAACCGTTTTCTCAAGTTCTTATTCTGAGTAGCTATACCTGCGGGGCATGTATTTAAATGGCATTTTCGCATCATGATACATCCAAGCGAGATTAAGGCTCCGGTTGCGAATCCAAATTCTTCAGCTCCAAGCATTCCCATAATCACAACGTCGCGACCGGTTTTTAATTGTCCGTCAACCTGAAGTTTAACCCTTCCGCGAAGGTTATTCATCACAAGCGTCTGCTGCGCTTCGGCAATCCCGAATTCAGCAGGCAATCCTGCATACTTAATTGAACTGGCCGGTGAGGCCCCTGTTCCGCCTTCGCATCCGCTGAGGATGATGATATCTGCAAAACCTTTTGCAACACCAGCGGCAATCGTTCCTACACCTGATTCTGCAACTAATTTTACCGACACTTTTGCGTCGGGGTTAACATTTTTTAAATCAAATATTAACTGTGCCAAATCCTCGATCGAGTAAATGTCATGGTGTGGAGGTGGGGAGATCAAAGTTATCCCGGGAGTTGAATGCCTTAATTTGGCAATGATCTTGTTGACCTTAAGTCCAGGTAATTGTCCCCCTTCGCCCGGTTTTGCACCCTGGGCTATTTTTATCTGAAGTTCAATCGCATTGATCAGGTAATTGTTGGTTACTCCAAAACGACCCGATGCAACTTGTTTTATTTTTGAATTTCTGTCGGTCCCAAAACGTCCGGCATCTTCGCCTCCTTCTCCTGTATTGCTCCGGCCGCCAATTGTGTTCATTGCAACAGCCAATGCTTCGTGAGCCTCTTTTGAGATTGATCCGTAAGACATTGCGCCGGTAACAAATCGTTTAAGGATCTTTTCAGCAGGTTCAACCTCATCTATTGAAATTGGGTTCTTTTTCCATTTTAAAGCACCGCGGATGAAAGCGGGCTTTGCATTCTGCTCGTCAACAAGCTTGCTGAATTTTTTGTATACCTGGTAATCATCAGTTTTTGTGGCCCACTGTAAAAGTGCTATACTCTGAGGATTCCATGCGTGGAATTCCCCGTTGTTACGGTATTGGTATTCGCCAGCGGTAGAGAACATCACTTTCTTCGGTAGACTTTTAAAGGCATCATCATGGAAAATCATGGCTTCCTTGAAAATCTCTTCATAGCCGACGCCTCCGATACGCGAAGGAGTTCCTTTAAAATAATTGTCAATTAATTCATCGCTAACTCCAATTGCTTCAAATAGTTGAGAGCCATGGTAAGAGCGAAGTGTTGAAATTCCCATTTTTGAGAGAATCTTCAGAAGACCTTTATCAATCGCTTTAATATAATTTTTACGTGCTTCGACATATGGCAATTTGATATCACCTTCAGTAACAAGGTAATCAATTGCGGCGAAAGCCAGGTAAGGGTTAACAACACTGGCGCCATAACCAAGCAGTAAAGCGAAATGCATGATTTCACGAGGTTCACCGGTTTCAACGATGATCCCGATCTGCATCCTCTTTTTTGTCTTGATCAGGTGGTGATGAACGGCTGCAACCGAAAGAAGTGAAGGGATAGGAACCATATCTTCCGAAATGTTCCGGTCGGTCAATATGATAAAATTTTTCTTCTCATCGACTGCTTTCTCGGCCGCTTCAAGCATTGCCTTAAACGATTTTTTGAAACCTTCAACGCCTTCTTTTACAGAGAACAGCATTGGGATTGTAGCATGGGTAAACGTTTCATGCTTCAGATCTTTGATCTTACCAAGGTCGGTATTGGTAATAATAGGACTTTCGAACTTGATCAGTTTGCAATGGTTCGGTGTTTCATCGAGGATGTTGCTACTCAGGGAGCCAATGTAATTTGTCAGCGACATCACAAGTCCTTCGCGAATCGGGTCGATTGGGGGATTGGTAACCTGGGCAAATAACTGACGGAAATAGCTGAAAAACCGTTTTGGCTTATCAGAAAAAACTGCCAGCGGAGTATCGTTTCCCATTGAACTTGTAGGTTCCTGGCTGGTTTCCGACATTTCTTTGATGATGACCATCATCTCTTCCTTGGTATAGCCAAATACCTTTGAATATGGCCCGAACTGATCACCCATTCCTGACGGAACGCGCTGTTTTACTTTAATTTCTTCCAGCTCTAGCCTGTTTTCCTTTAGACAGTTAACGTAAGGATTCTTGCGGCTTAATTCCGCTTTTACCTCCTGATCTGGTATGATTATGCCCAGTTGTGTATCGACCAGCAATAATTTTCCTGGCCTTAAGCGTCCTTTTTCTTTGATTTCGCTTGCAGGGAAAACCTGGACCCCTACTTCGGAGCCCATTACGATCAAATCATTCTTGGTAATAATATATCTTGAGGGGCGTAAACCGCTACGGTCAAGTGTACCACCGATGTAACGACCATCAGAGAAGACCATTGAGGCAGGACCGTCCCAAGGTTCCATAAGCGTTGAATGATATTCATAAAATGCTTTCAGACTCTCAGGTATTGGATTCTTTTCGTTGAATGACTCCGGGATCAGCATACAAAGCGAGTGAGGAATACTTCTTCCGGTCATGTGAAGGAACTCCAATGTATTGTCGAATGACGCTGAGTCAGATTTCCCGGGTTCAACGATTGGGAAAAGTTTATCAAGATCGTCACCAAAAAGATCCGACTGCAATAATGATTCTCTCGCGTGCATCCACTGGCGATTCCCTTTAATGGTATTGATTTCGCCATTGTGGGCAATCATTCTGAATGGTTGTGCCAGGTTCCAGGTGGGGAAAGTATTCGTACTAAAACGGGAGTGAACAAGCGCAATAGCACTGGTCATCGCAGGGTTGGTAAGATCTTTAAAATAATCACGCAACTGTCCTGCAGTGAACATCCCTTTATAGATAATCACTTTGCTGGAAAAACTGGGTAAATAGAAGGCATCTTTCTCTGCCAGCTGCGATCCCATTACTGTTCTTTCAGCCTGTTTTCGGGCCAGGTATAATTTTCGTTCAAGAACATCCTGTTCGTAATTTCCTTTGACAAATATCTGACGGATCTGCGGTTCTGACCGTTTGGCTATTTCACCAATTACGGAGCTGTCTACCGGCACATTGCGCCAGCCAATCAGATGCAGACCTTCGGCTTCTACATAACGATTAAGAACTTCAACACAATAAGCTGCTTCTTCTTCATTTACAGGAAGGAACACAAGTCCGGTTCCGTATTTTCCGTTTTCGGGTACACCAATTTTCTGAGAAACGTAGAAATCGTGGGGTAACTGCATGAGTATACCGGCACCATCCCCGGTTTTATTGTCCGAGCTTGTGGCACCGCGATGATCCATATTCAGTAAAACAGTCAGACCGCGTTCAATAATGTCGTGCGACTTCTGCCCTTTAATATGAGCCACAAAACCGATCCCGCACGCATCATGTTCATTTTTAGGGTCGTAAAGTCCCTGAGCTTTTGGAAAACTTTTCTGTTCCATGTGATATAAAATTAGCAAAACCCCCTACCTGTTATCAGATAGGAAGTGTTTGGAATTATCTGTTTGAAAATATTCAATAAAAAGCGACTTTTTGTTACGATCCGAAAGAAAATGACAACTATTGCTTATTATTTAGAATCAAAAATACAGTTTTTTACGCCGAATAACAATATCTGATTAATCATGCAAAGTTAAAAACCTCTTTACAGAAGGGAAGTAAATCGTATTTAAGGGATTTAGTTGCTGATAACCAATGTAGTAATTGGAAATATTAAATAATTATTAAATGTCATTACGTAACTAAAATCGGACTATTTCCGATAAATTGAAAATAAATCTATCGGTTTTGGAGCTATTTTACTCAATTCCGGAGATTAAATTAATCATTTAATCGATGCAAATTATCACCCGAGATGAGTTTATTGAAAGCTTTCTCGGCTTTGCCAAAATTGAAACTGTTTAAAGTCTTAACCATCTTTTCGCGTATCTGATTAAGGCAAAGGTTTCCAATGCTCCCTTCGTGAGTATGGTGAATGTTTTTATCCGGTTTGAAATTGCCTTTATTGATTGACTCCCCAACCTGACGGTAAGCATCACGGAAAGGAACACCCAAAAGGACCTTACGGTTCACCTCTTCGACACTATAAACGTAATCATAACGATTGTCATCCATAATCTTCTCATTAACTTTGATATTGCTAATCGCAAAGGAGGCAATCGTCAGGCAGTTTTTCAATTCGGCAAAGGCAGGAAGGTATATTTCCTTTATTAGTTGCAAGTCACGAAAATATCCGCTTGGCAGATTGTTGGTCATCAGTAATATCTGGTTTGGAAGCGACTGAATCCGGTTGCAGTGGGACCGGAGCAATTCGAACACATCGGGATTCTTTTTATGCGGCATAATGCTTGAACCGGTTGTCAATTCATCGGGTAACGATACAAAATTGAAATTCTGGCTCATGAACAAACAAACATCGTATGCCATTTTCGATAGGGTCCCGGCAACAGATGCTAACGCAAAAGCTACGCATTTTTCCATTTTACCACGTCCCATCTGCGCGTAAACCACATTATAATTCATTGATTCGAACCCTAAAAGATCAGTGGTCATTTGTCTGTTAAGGGGGAAAGAAGAGCCGTAACCTGCAGCAGAACCGAGCGGATTCTGGTCGGCTATCCGGTAAGTAGCTTGCAGTAAAAGTAAATCGTCGGAAAGGCTTTCTGCATAAGCGCCAAACCATAATCCAAAGGAAGAGGGCATTGCAACCTGAAGATGGGTGTATCCCGGCATGAGTACCTGTTGGTATTTTTCACTCTGGGCAGTCAGGATTTCAAAAAGTTCAGCAGTTTGTTCGACGACCGTTTTTATCTCGTTTCTTGTGAATAGCTTTAAGTCAAGCAGAACCTGGTCGTTCCGGGAACGGCCACTGTGAATTTTCTTGCCGACATCACCTAATTTTCGGGTAAGCATGAGTTCCACCTGGGAATGAACATCTTCGCTTCCCTCTTCAATCACAAAATTTCTCTTCTTAATTTCATGGTAGATTTCGCGTAACTCTTTGGTAAGTAAAGCCAACTCTGACGACGTCAATAATCCGATAGATTCAAGCATTTGAATATGTGCCAGTGAACCAATTACATCAAATTCGGCAAGAAAAAAGTCCATTTCGGTGTCATGTCCAATCGTGAAATCCTCGATCAGTTTGTTTATTGCGGTGCCCTTGTCCCAGAGTTTCATTGAGTTTAAAAATTACAGATTATTTGGCAAAATTATTATAATCCCTTCAAAAAAAGGATAAAGGGGCGATCTTTTGAAAGTTGAAATCTTTTATCAAATTCCGGAAAAATCAAGATTTGAACGTTTATCGACAAAAAACCGGAAATATAAAATTGAAATATTGGACAATCAACTAATTGATAAACTATGCTATGTATTTTTAAGGTGTTGTATATTAGAAATATATATTGCCATTATTTTTTACTGTTTTCCCACGCCTTCATCTGGTTGTCATACTTTTCAAGCTCTTTCTTTGAACTTTTATTTAGAAAGCTTTTGGTTGGCATTAAGTAGTTATCGCTGTTTGGAGGTGCATTCTCTGTTACATTGCGATTGCCCGATGCGTCTTTATGAATTGTAAAACCATCGAAATAAGTACCGTTTGCGGTATATGCTCTGAACCTGATTGAATCGCCCGAAACATCTAGTAACTGGTACATCTGTGTGTTAGTGGCGAGTTTATCCATTTTATTTGAGAATCCAGTGTCGTATAATTTAGGGCTTGCATGCGTCCCAACATACACAGCCCCTTGTTTGTCTTTGAATTTGGAGTTTGGGATATGAGCTGCTCTTCCATAGGCATGATCGTGTCCTTCCAGCACAAGATCTACATTGTACTGATCAAATAATGGTTTAAACAATGCGCGCAGGTAAAAATAGTCGCGACCCCGGCTTGTCGAGTAAATAGGATGATGCATCATTACAACGATCCATCTTTGGTGGGTATTTTCAAGCACCGATTTTAGCCAGCTTCGTTGTTCCAGTGCTGACGGTATTGATTGTATGCCATTGCTGTCAAGGCTTATATATCTGGTGTTCTGGTAATCCCAGTAGCAAACGCGACCTAAAAAATTCTTGGGCCCGTTTTGCGGGAAAGAAAAATGAGCCATCCATCTTTCGTCAAGCTTTTGAATAAGCCCTTTGTAATATTCATGGTTTCCTGGCGTTGCAATGACGGGAATTGTCCGGAACATTTTTCCGCCTTCCCTGAACCATTCGCCCCAATATTCGTCATGAGGTCGTTCAATCATATCTCCAATGAACATTATAAATGCAGCATTGGGCTGACTTGCATAGGCCCGGTGAAATAATTCTCCTGAGACTCCATTGATTGAATCCTGTACATCACCGATAAATATAAAGGAGTAGCTGCTGTCGGTACTGTTGCCGATTTTAAAGTCGTACCATTCCGACCAATTGGCTCCATTGGCAACCCGATATTGATAGGATTCTCCGTGTTTAAGATTTTTAATCCCAACCCGGAAGAAAGATGATGCCCCCCCCGATGTTTTGATGATTCTTGAGGTTGATGTATAAAGTAGAGTATCCTTTGGATCTGATTTGCCTGTAATTTGAAGAGACCCAAGTTTTGTAAGCGTATCACCCTGCCAGGTTACGTCACGAGAGTCGAATGGATCACCGGACCAGGTGAGCAGAATACGGTCAGGGGAAGATGAGGGTGTATAGAAAGGCTCAGGAGGATTGTAAAACCAGTTATCCCATTTGATCCACATGATAAAAATAATCAGGATCGGGAAAATAAGCCAAATCAGTTGCTTGTATCGACGTTTCATTTGCAATTGCATTTTTCAAATTTAATCTTTAATCTTAATCTATTGTCATGTAAGTAATATCCTGCCGGAATTGTTTTGATAAATCTCAATATTCGTTATTTAAGTCTGAGAAACCCCGCCTGCAGACCAATAGCCTAACTACTTTTAATTGTAACTTTTTCATTATAGCCATTGCTTTTTTCCAAATCCCAGTTTTTAAGACAAAGACAATACCCGATTTTAAGGCTGTCGTTTCATTCCACAATATTTATTTAGAAAATTGATCTATTATTTTAAATCCATTAAGCGACCTCTCTCTTCTTTTCCTATTTTAATTTCGATTTTCTTCTGACATTTTGCACTAAATTTAATATCATATTGTCAGAAATATTAATAAAAAGAAGCATTAGAGAAGTTTTATTTGGATTTATTATCTCTTAATATTAATATAAATGCATTAATACAATCAAAAAGTTTAAATGCATCCTTTTTTTTGTTTTAAAATAGTGAAAATAGGGCATGATTGTTAATTTTAGGTTATTTCGAACTAAATCAATTGAAAAAGTAGGGGGTAGATTGTAAACTAATATAAATTTGCGTCGTAATACTATTTTAAATGGGGGTATTATTTAAAAAATTAGATTTCTGTCCTTTGAATTGAAAATTGATTTTATATACTGAATGCCTTAATTATTATTCAAATTAAAAAAGATGATTATGAAAAAAGTTTCTTTATTCTTATTCGCATTGATCCTATTGGTAGGGTCCTTTGCAAGTTCGGCGCAAGATTCAACAGCTGTCGCGGGTGGATGGACTGCCGGAGCAGATTTAGTGAGTAGCTATATTTGGAGAGGTTCAAAAGCCGGGGCATTCAGCATCCAGCCAACTGTGAAGTATGCTAACGGAGGTTTTTCTATTGGAGCATGGGGATCAGGCGATTTAACCACCGGAGCACCTGAGGAAGCAGACCTTTTTGCATTGTATGCTTTCAAGTGCGGTTTCTCGTTAGGTGTTACTGATTACCATTACAACACTTCCAAGCTATTTGATTCCAGTAATCATGCTGTTGAAGCAAACCTTGGTTATGCAATCGGTAAATTTAGTTTAAGCGGAAACTACATTTTCAATACTGCATCAGGATCAATCGGTGAAGATAAATATTTTGAAGCTGGCTATCAGTTTAAAACGGTAAAACTCTTTGTCGGAGCTGGCGATGGCTGGTATACAAATGATGCATCCTTCCAGGTATGTAATATTGGTATTACTGCCAACAAAACGCTCAAAATCAGCGAAAGTTTTTCTATCCCGCTTTTTGGTTCGGTAATCGTAAACCCGAATAAGGAGCAGATATTCTATGTAATTGGTATCTCTTTATAATTCACTTCTTAAAAATGTACTATGAAATCAAGAACAATTAGTCCTCCAAAGGCTCCGTTCTTCACCCGAATGAGTGAAAACATGTCAAAGCCCATGAACTGGAAGCTCGGTTTGACAATTTTTGCGGGCAAGATGCTCGGTCTTCTTGCGGTTATCTTTGCAATGATGACGCTACCTGGTCTGATAGGTATGCCAGCTATGGCAGCAGAAACTTATACGCCACATGAAACAGCGATGATAAATTCGCTAAACACAGTTTGGACACTTGTTGCTGCTGCTTTGGTATTTGGGATGCAGGCCGGTTTCGTAATGCTCGAGGCAGGTTTTGCAAGGAGACGTGAAACTGTAAATATTTTAGTTGAATGTACTTTAGATACAGCTATTTGTGGTATTTCGTTTTGGGCAATTGGCTATGCGTTTATGTTCGGGGCAGGAAATGGATTTATTGGAAGTCAATATTTCTTTTTGCAAGGAGCACCGGCAACTTATGGGACAACAGGTGTGGCGCTTTTAGCTCACTGGATCTTCCAGTTTGCCTTTGCTGATACAGCTTCTACCATTACTTCAGGTGCGATGATCGGTCGTACCAGTTTCCGTGGCGATATTATTTACAGTATTGGTGTTACTGCATTTATCTACCCAATTATTGGTCACTGGGCATGGGGTCCAGACGGTTTCTTGGCATTAATGGGAACACCTGGTAATTTCTTGCCTTCGTTGGGTCAGCCATTCCGCGACTTTGCCGGATCAACTGTTGTTCATACAATTGGTGGTGTGGTTTCATTGGCCGGAGCAATCGTATTAGGGCCTCGTATTGGTCGGGTTTTCTTACGTGATAACAAAGAAAAAGGGGGATTGCCTGCAGCTCATAGTTTGCCATTAGCTACGATTGGTGCTTTCTTATTGTGGTTTGGATGGTACGGCTTTAATCCCGGAAGTACACTATCTGCAATGGATTTTGAAGGAATTGGCCGTGTAGCCGCGAATACGACCCTTGCTGCTTGTACAGGTTCATTGGCTGCGATGTTGGCTGCACTTTGGATTGGTCCTTTCAAAGGGAAATTTGATACGGGTTTTGCTTTAAATGGAATGTTGGCAGGGCTTGTGGCTATCACGGCTCCATGTTACTGGGTGTCTCCATTCGGCTCGGTAGTTATTGGTCTTGTTGCTGGACTTGTCGTTTTTGGTGGAGTCTATCTGTTGGAATATCTTCGCATTGATGATCCGGTTGGTGCAGTTCCTGTTCATGGATTGAATGGTATCTGGGGAACTCTTTCTCTGGGATTATTTGCCAGTGGTCAGTTTGGAGCTACAGGACCTACAGGTGCTGATAATTCTGCTCCGGTAGCCGGTCTGTTCTACGGTGGTGGTTTTGATGTTTTGAAAGCTCAGGCAATCGGAAGTTTCACGGTTACAGTTGCGACATTTGTTGTTGCAATAATTTTAATGTACGCCGTAAGCAAATTGCCCTATCCTTATAAGCTCAGGGTTGAGCCGGAAGGTGAAATTGGACCTGGTGGTATTGATGTCTTTGAGCATGGCGCAGAAGCTTATCATGATTAACACGGCATCCATTTTAGTTTTTTATATAAATTTGGGATAAAATTTTAAAAACATTAAACATGAAAAAGATCGAAGCAATAATAAGGGTCTCTAAGTTTCAGGAGGTAAAAGACGCGTTGCATGCAATTGATATTGATTTCTTCTCCTATTACGACACTGTCGGAGTTGGAAACGAAAAGAAAAGGAAAGGGTCCTACCGTGGAACTTCAGGAGATACTGAGTTTATCTCAAGACGAACACTTACGATTGTTGTCAGGGACATCAATCTTAAGAAAACGGTAGATTGTCTTTTGAAAGCTGCCTACACGGGTGAAATTGGCGATGGGAAAATATTTGTTTCGCCTATTGAAGAGTCTTACAGAATCCGTACAGGAGAAAGTGGGGACGACTCAATGTATAATAAGGACTAGTTTTTCTTAGTAATTTGTTGTTTACATGAAGAGACCTGTTGGGGAACAGGTCTCTTTTTCTTTTTATAATAAAACGGAAAGTTAATTCAACTGCAAAAATCAAAATAGGGGTCATTTGTTTAAATACGGTTAATACTAAACTGCACCCCCATTAATTTGCATGACGAATG
>JANYLE010000185.1 GCA_025363795.1 Mariniphaga sp.
TACTGTTGTAACAACAGGTCTAACTGTTTCTTATGCAATCGACAACAATACTTATTCGGCAGGGAAACAAAGCTATGGACAGTTTTGGACTTACGCCAAGAGTCTCTTCGGTGTAACACTGGCACCAAATATAGGATTGACTGGGAGTGGTTTGTCCGGAAATATGAAGGTTAATACAGGCTATTTTAGCGCTGAAGGTATTCCTGTTGTGCCGGTTTACGACTCTGGTGTCAAAGATCCCTATCAACAGGCAACAATCACAGTAAAGGATGCCACGGGAAAGATTGTGGCAACCACAAAAGCGGTGATACCAACATCAGACGAGATTAACTGTGCCAAATGTCACGGGGCCAATGCATTTGATGATATTCTGACGAAGCACGACAAGGCTCACGGAACTAAACTAATGACCAGCAAACCGGTTCTTTGTGCAAGTTGTCATGGTTCACCTGCTCTTGGAACAACGGGACCCGGTAGTTCAGGAAAATACCTGTCGCAAGCAATACATGGCTACCACGCAACAAAAGGCGCAAGTTGTTACGACTGTCACCCGGGTGCAACTACAAAATGTAGCCGAAGCGCACGTCATACTGCTGCCGATGGCAATTGCACCACTTGTCATGGCACCATGGCCAATGTAGCTTCCACCATCAAAACAGGAAGAATACCCTGGGTTGGTGAACCGAGTTGTGTAAGTTGTCATAAAGGGGTAGCTGGTGTTGACATGGGTACTGCAATTTATAAAACCAGTCATGGTCACGGTAATCTTTACTGTTCGGCTTGTCACGGAAGTCCGCATGCGATGGTTCCTTCTCTTAATGTAAAAGATAACTACCAGGAATTACAATACCAGGGTTCAACACGCCCGGTTAAATCGATTGGCAGCTGTGGTGTTTGCCACAGAAGCTCCCGGGGTAATTCTGATTTAGGTGATTTTGCTGAGCAGCATGGTGGCGCTTCTCCAAAGACAAAGATGTCTTGCCATACCTGCCATACGGAAGTTCCTACAGATCAATCCAAATGGCCACATGCTTACCAATGGAAAGATTCCGGAGGAAATCCTGCAGGCGTATCCGACTAATTACACGTTAAATTTGTAAAAGGCACCCCGGCAAATTGTCGGGGTGTCTTTGTTTAAGTTGAAGGAACGAAACAATGATGTATTTTTTATAATGAACTCTGTCGCCGTAATACGGCTGGAAATTTAAATATTTGGTCTTCCTGTTTACCAAACTTTCAGTGCTCTGCACCTTTACCATTTAATAGCCGCATAACGGCGAGCGTTGGGTGAAACATATTGAACCATAAAAAGTATAACCTTATCTCGCTGAGAATTCAAGCTATTCTTCCGGAAAAATAAAAATCTCTTTTTATGCTATATAAACCGAAAGCATTACATTTACAATATAACTGATAGCCGGAGGATCTGTCCATCCAAATTCAGATGCGGTTCGTTCGGGCTTCGTCAGGCGTAAATACAAGTTGCAAACTGTAAACAGACCATGAGAATTGTCAGGAGCTTTTGGATGTTTTATAAAAAACTGGTTATACCCGCTTTATCAATGGCTGCAGCGATCGCTTCCATCGCTTTTTTAAATTCGGGTAGCTTCTCCTTCAAATGGTTTGGCGTTTCATACATGATTGTAACGCCCTTCTTTCATTTTTACATCTACGAGAACCGGAATCCAAACGAGTATTATTTTTATTACAACATGGGATTGAGTAAGCCTATACTGTGGCTGGCAACATTGATCCTTAGTTCATTCGTGGGTTTAATTATTTGTCTGATATGAGCTGTTTACATGTTGATAGCGTTATCAAAAGCTTTGGGTCAAATCAGGTCCTCACCGATATTTACCTTTCCTGTACGAAAGGTGAAATTGTGGGATTGCTTGGCAGGAATGGTTCGGGAAAATCGACGCTGTTAAAGATCATTTTTGGTTCAATGTCGGCGGATGCCAAATTTGTCAGGATTGGTAATGAACTTATAAACGGACTTTACGATAACAGAAAGCTGGTTAACTATCTGCCACAGCACAGTTGCATGCCAAATCATTTAAAGGTAAGCACCATTATATCCCTCTTTTGCGACAAGCGAAATGCCGCTTTAATTATTGCAAATGAACATATAAAGCCATTACTCAGTAAACGTTCAAAACAGCTTTCAGGCGGAGAGAAACGACTTGTCGAAATCTTTATGCTCATCCATTCCGATGCAAAGTATATCCTGATTGATGAGCCTTTCAATGGCATTGACCCTCTTTTGAAGGAGGAAATAAAAAGCATAATCAGAATACATTCCGCGACAAAAGGATTTATTGTAACGGACCATGATTACATGAATATTCTGGATATTGCGACAAGAATACTATTGCTTCACGACGGCGGCACAAAGGCCATTGCAAAAAAAGAGGATCTTTACTATTGGGGATATGTTGCGGAGAATTTCTGATGCATTGTTGTCCGTAGTTTTCAATTGAAAATAGATCATGCTTTAAATTATCGGAGGATCGCTCAAGAGAAAACTTAGTCCTTATCTGAATAAAAAATACTCAAATAAATTATTTATGAGTGATTTGTGATTTGATTATCGTTATTTTTGCAACATAAGCCTAAAGATATCAAACAATTTACCTAAAAATCTATTGTTATGAAAAGTAAAACCCTGAATCTTGTTTGTTTAGCTCTTTTATCTTTGATCGTTTTCTCCTGCACAAAAGAAATCCGGATCGTTCCAATAACAGATGTAGCGCTGTCCAAGACTTCTCTGTTAATAAATGTTGGGTCAAATGACACCCTTAAGGCTGTAATCAGCCCTTTGGATGCAACCAGCGCTACTATTCAATGGACTTCAGACAATCCAGCCATTGCCACGATAAGTACAGCGGGTGTAGTTACCGGAGTAGCTCCCGGTAATGCTACGATTACGGCAACAACTGCCGATGGGAAAATCACCACTACTTGCGCTGTAAATACAATTAAATGGACAATCTACAAACCAAATCTTAGTTTTACTGATTATCAACGCAATTGTATTGTTGCTGATGCGGAGGGAAATATTTGGTGTGGCTCAGCTGATTTAAATAAATTTGATGGTACAAGTTGGACGACCTACCTGCAAGGTTATGGAATAAGCGCCATGGCCATCGATGCTCAGGGGAATAAATGGTTTGGAACATATGGCAGTGGTGTATTTAAATTTGATGGTACAAACTGGACCAATTACACTGCAGAGAATAGTGGATTGACCGATAATACGATCAACAGAAACGCCATTGCTGCCGATTCACAGGGAAATGTATGGTTTGGCACTGCAAGTCGCGTAACATCGAGAGGGACCGGTGTTTCAAAATTTGATGGCACCAAATGGACTACCTACAATTCAGACAACGGTTTACTATATAATCTTGTTCTTTCAATTGCTTCAGATGCACAGGGAAACAAATGGTTTACTACAGGTAAAGGGATATCGAAATTTGACGGCATCACCTGGACTTCTTATACTTCCTTAAATACAAACAATGAATTAGTCGGTGCAGTTGGTCCAATGACCATTGATGCTCAGGGAAATAAATGGTTTGGAACTTACCTGGGTATATTAAAATTTGATGGAACGAACTGGACAACCTACACTACATCAAACAGCGGATCGGCTTTCAATGATATCTCTTCCATGGCCATTGATGCAAAAGGTAATAAATGGTTCTGCTCTTTTCTTACTGTATCAAAATTTGATGGCATTAACTGGACAAACTACAGAAACAGCATTGGTTTGGATTATAATGTTAAGTACATGGCCATTGATCTACAGGGGAACAAATGGTTTTGGAACGGTCTTGGATTATATAAATTGGAGGATGGATCAATAAATTAGGAGATACAATACCAAATAATAATTTAAACAGGAAATAACATGCAGCGGATTACCCAATTTCGAAATCGTTTGATCCCTTTTGCCTTTTTAATGGTTGGCTGCCTGGCCGTCAATGCACAAGTCATTACTTCAGCCGGAATCGACAGTCTTGTTGAAAGAACCCTCACAACATTCAACGTTCCGGGTATTGCCGTGGCAGTTGTGAAGGATAACCAGGTCATTCTTGCCAAAGGATACGGTGTTCGCTCGCTGAATACAAAACAAAAAGTGGATGAAAATACCTTGTTTGGTATCGCATCCAACAGCAAGGCATTTACCACAACTGCCCTGGGCATATTGGTCGATGAAAAGAAGCTGTCGTGGGACGATAAAGTGACCGACTACATCCCTGAATTCAGACTGTATAATCCCTACGTTACGGAAGAGTTCACAATCAGGGACCTGCTCACACACCGGAGTGGTTTAGGTTTAGGGGCGGGCGACCTTATGATCTGGCCCGGCAGGAACAATTTCACAACAAAGGACATCATTCATAACATCCGTTTTTTAAAACCTGTTTCAGGGTTCCGGACCAAATACGATTACGATAACCTGCTCTATATTGTGGCCGGAGAAGTGATTGCAAGGGTTTCCGGGATGAGCTGGGAAAACTTTATCGAAACACGGATCATGCAACCGCTGAATATGACCCACAGTGCGGCATCTTACAGTCGTTTAAAAGACACCTCCAATGTGATTGCCCCTCATGCGCCTGTGAACGGGAAGGTACAGGTGGTTGCGCGCGATTTTAATGACGCGTTCAACGCGGCGGCAGGCGTCAACACGAATCTCACCGACATGTGCAAATGGATCATCATGCAGCTGAACAATGGCAAATATGGCGAAGGACTCAGCCAGCAGCTTCTCAGCAAGGAAGTTCACCGGGCCATGTGGGCGCCACATACCATTATCCAGGTTGGTGATTCAACAGCTTATCATACCCATTTCGCCGCCTATGGATTGGGTTGGTCGTTAAGTGATGTGATGGGCTATAAACAGGTGGGGCATACGGGTGCACTGGCAGGCATTTATACACAGGTAACACTGATCCCCGAACTGAAACTGGGCATTATTGTATTTACAAACCAGCAATCGGGAGCCGCATTTAGCGCGATTACAAATACAATCAAGGACAGTTATTTTGGGATAAAAGGGATCGACCGGGTCAAACAATATGCTGAGGGTTCTGCCAAAAGTGAAGAAAACGCCCGAAAGATAACCGATGACATCTGGAAAGAGATTGACAAACAACAAAAAAGTGCAACTGCCAAAACAGCTATAACCCAATTCACAGGTACGTATGCTGATAAATGGTTTGGCGATGTGATCGTTTCGGTAAAGAATGGCAAGCTCTGGTTTGATTCAAAAAGATCCCCGACACTCACGGGCGAATTGCTGGCTTACAAAGGCAATACGTTTGTCGTGAAGTGGAACGACCGGAGCATGGATGCTGATGCGTATGTCATGTTTGATCTTGACAATACGGGCAAAGCATCGGGCATGAAGATGAAAGCGATATCGCCGTTAACCGATTTTAGTTTTGACTTCCAGGATTTGGATTTTACACGTTCGGCCCTGTAGAGACGCACGGCCCTGTAGAGACGCACGGCCGTGCGTCTCTACAACCCGCATACCCGCATAACTGCCAATTTCCTGGCATTTTGGGTCCCGCGATTTGGCTGCGCCGATCTTCGGTTGTAATCGCATTGAAAATTAGGTGATTAAAAATCGCCTGACCCGGCTGACTTAACACTATCGGAAGATTCCTGAACACTATTGCAAAATACCTGAACACTATCGAAAGATTCCTGAACACTATTGCAAAATACCTGAGCACTATCGAAAGATACCTGAACACTATTGCAAAATACCTTAACACTATCGGAAGATTCCTGAGCACTATTGCAAAATACCTGAGCACTATCGGAAGATTCCTGAACACTATTGCAAAATACCTGAACACTATCGAAAGATTCCTGAGCACCATTGCAAAATACCTGAGCACGCCCCAGACTTTACAGATCACACCTGGTTGCTGACAACTCCCTTGTCTTCAATGCAAAATTCCCTGTTCGGATTGCACATCGCCGACAGGGAATTTCCGGTTGTTATAAGGTTGATTCCGGACGCAAGGTTCAGGAAATCTTACCGCTTGTTATGATTGCTTATTTAATCTTCGCAAATAAAATACCACTGATTGATTTGTACTCCGGACTGTTGGCTCCGTAAGCCGATTTGACGTATAATTTCGAATCCAAAGCAACAGGTACCAATCCGGTTTTAGGGGCATACAGTACGATCTGGCGTTGCCGGCGGGCTGCCTCGGCTGCGGCATCCATCGAAATGCAAACAGAATTGGCCTGTTTTAAAGCTGCGTGCCTGGCTTTGAGCGAATCGATGCAAATGTCTTCCTCATTTGGTTTGTAGGCTGGTAGTGTAAGCAACAACATGATTAGCTTGTTGAAATTTTCAACTTTTGTGCCAAACGAACCACTGCGTATTTTATTATGCTTCCCTGCTTCTTCGTCTTCTTTACCATCTGCAGTTTCTGCCGGGGGGATAATTTCTTCGGCTCTTTTATTGCGTAAATCGCGTACGATGGCTTCGGTTTGCGCGATCGTTTGATCCGTTACCTCCGAAATGCGTACCCCATTGACAATGCGCGTGACTAAACCATCCAGGCCTTCAAATGCAGTGGTACGTGCGGATACCGCATTATTGCAGGCGGTTTCAGCCGCTATTACGCCGTTCAAAACTTCATCACCACTTATTTTAAGTCGCTGCTGGTTCGAGATCGAAAGTCTCGGCTCGGAAGGATTATACGCAGGCTCGAATGTAACGGCCTTTTCGGTGATTTTTTCAATGTTGTCAACGTTTTGCTGATGACTTTTCTTGTTGCTGTTCATAGAAACTGATTTTTGTTAGTTAATAATTCATGTTTGGAAACAAAATTATATCGTTTAAGAAAGAAAGCTGACTGACAAAAAGAGCGGCAGAATAATATTTTTAAATCGCTGTTCTTTAGTAATACTGAACCTTCTGATAAAAACAAACAAAAATGGCGAATACAAATTTATATAAAAGTTTTGGTAAAATGCAAAGGGTTTTTTTGTCAATAATAAAATTAATTCAAATTTTTTTCCGGCGTGAATCAATTTTTGGCTTTCACCCTTGCCGGACAAGGGTTTTTCCCCTTTCCGGATTTCACAAATTGCCTTATGATGGGACCAATTATGCGGGAAGCCTGTTCTTTTTACTGCTGCTTTCTGACAAATACCGGCAGACGGGATTGAAACCACAGCGGGGCGATTACCTCTGACCATTCAGACCTTTCAGGTTTCAAAAACTTGAAAGGCCTAAACCGATTCCCGATTGATTAAAATCCCGGTTTTAATGATTGATAAGTGCAATATAATAGCAAAAACAGGCGCTCACACTGAGTGAAATAAGTTTGTGGAAAATAATAAACGTTTTTTATGATGTACAATTGAAAAACATTAATTTTACAACATAAATCTGAAATTTGAAAGGTATTGTTATGCTA
>JANYLE010000221.1 GCA_025363795.1 Mariniphaga sp.
CGATACTGCCAAAGCTGCCGAATTTGCAGGGATGCCCTTCTTCGCAGCAAATTCAACAAACGAAGCGAGGATTTTTCGCTGTCCCAGGTAGTTTTCAAATTCCTTCCCGGTTTTCAGCTTTCCAAGCTCGTCGCGATACTTGTCCGAATAATCGAAGGCATACTGATAAACTAGTCCCTTTTGTGTTATTTTCCCATAATAACCTGAAAATCCCGAAGTATCAGCACCAATGAAGATATCAGGCATAATTCCGCCACCACCATAAACAACTCTTTTATTGCGGGTGTAATATTTCACCGTATCTGTATAGTGGATACTGTCTTTCTGTTCAAATTCGCCATGTGCAAAGCGACGGTTAAGATCACCATAATAGTCATCCAACCCTTTTCCATAGGACTTCTGAATGCATCGTCCTGCAGGAGTATAATAACGGGCAACTGTAAGACGAATAGCTGAACCATCGTAAAATGGGATCTGCTCCTGCACTAAACCTTTACCAAAGGTGCGGCGACCGATAATTGTTCCGCGATCGTTATCCTGAATGGCTCCGGCAAAGATCTCACTTGCTGAAGCGGAATATTCATCCACCAATACAACGACTTTTTTCCCAAGAAAGGTCCCTTTCTTTTCGGCGTTGTAGGTTCTTCTGGGCTGCGTACGACCTTCGGTATAAACGACCAATTCGCCGTTATCCAAAAATTCGTCCACCATTTTGATTACGGCTCCCAGATAACCGCCCGGATTTCCGCGTAAATCTACTATTAACTGAGTGGCGCCAGATTTATCCAATTTATCCACGCCATCCATAAACTCCTCGTATGTCTTTTCGGCAAAGCGTCCCACTTTGATATACCCGGTAGTAGGCGTAATCATATAGCTCACATCAATACTAGTCAAAGGAATTTCACCTCTTTTAATCTCGAAAGATAAAAGTTCAGGAAACCCTTTACGGGCGATACTGACATTGACCTTGGTCCCCTTCTCTCCACGAAGTTTTTTAAGTACCTTTTCGTTGGTTACTTTAACGCCGGCCATAATGCTGTCATTTACCTTTACGATACGGTCGCCGGCCCTGATGCCCAGTTTCTGCGATGGACCTCCCGAAATAACATCGATCACCATGATCGTATCATTCTGAATAGAAAACTGAACTCCAATTCCGCTAAAGTTTCCCGACATCTCTTCGCTCACGCCCTGCATATCCTTTGCAGGAATATAAACCGTATGAGGGTCAAGCTGTTTTAAAATTTCAGGAATTGCGGCCTCAACGAGTTTTTTTGTATCGACAGTGTCGACATAATTCCCCTCGATAAGGTTCATAATCATACCTACTTTACCGCCATTATTTGCTGTCGTTGACCGGGTACTCATTTGCATCCGGCTTTGCAATTTTGCTCCAAGAAAAACACCGACAATTATAGCTAATGCTAAAAATACCGGCATCCAAATCACTATTTTCCGAGTTCTGTTATCCATCTCAATCTATTAAAATCACTTTAAAAATACATTATCCTCAATGAAGATCGACCTTAACAACCACTACTCCTGCCCTTTCGAGCAAATCGACACCATCGTTTATACGGTAGGATTCCGAAAAAACAACTCTTTTAATCCCGGCCTGAATGATCAGTTTTGAACATTCAAGACAGGGTGACGATGTAACATACAAGGTTGCTCCTTCGCTGCTGTTGTTCGATTTGGCAACTTTGGTGATTGCATTGGCCTCCGCATGAAGCACATACGGTTTTGTTTTATTGTTTTCATCTTCACACACATTCTCGAATCCGGAAGGTGTGCCATTATATCCGTCAGATATAATCATCTTATCTTTTACAAGAAGTGCTCCCACCTGACGGCGCGTACAATACGAATTTTCGGACCATACCATTGCCATTCTCAGATAACGCTCATCCAACTTCAATTGTTTTTCAATATTCGGTATTCCCATGTCAAAAGAAATTTTCAATGGTCAAAAGTAACAGAAAATGTTAATTAATTGACTTTGACTTTTGTAAACAATCGGTCAATCATTCGCTCAATTAAACCAATAGGAGAGCTTTAAAACAACCGCACGGTTCCTTACATTCATACTTCCTGGAAAATAGTTATCAGTATAGACCAGAAATAAATCAGAAACCGGCTTATACCGCCATTGAAATCGCGCGTTGATATTCAGATTGTCAGCTTGTTCGTTATATTGAACGTAGGTAGTGAAAAACAATTTATCTGTAAATGTCACATCCAGTTTGGGCCCAACGAGCCAAAATCCCGTCCGATTCCAAGGCTCTGGCAATAAAAGCTTATTATAGCTGTAAACCAATGAAATATAACCATAAGGCTGGAAACGATAATTGAATGTTCCTTTTATGTACCAACGGTTTCCGTTAAAATACCCGCCGTAACCGGTCTGAAAATCATATTTAATTAACTTCCTGTTATCCGAAATAAAGGAAGCATTGATGTCTTTCCATTTATAGCTGCTGCCCGACAGCAAATAGTTTGTTCCCCGATTCGTCGGGTCAAAATCCTGCCGGAGCATGACATACCAGTAACTGCTTTTAAATTCGAGATGGGCACGACTCTTAAACTGGAAGAAATAATCAAGGCTTACCTGGCGATCAGTGAGTTTCATCTCACCGGGCTTGTAGATGTTGTTGACTTCTGTTATCAATCCATGGTATTCAAACGGCCCTGATTTAGGATAAAATTTCAAGGTTACTCTTGGATTCATCTGCATAAAATCGCGGCGTGGAACGTATCCGGTTTCAGCATTAAAATCCTTTCCAACATAGAGTTGCAATAACTCCAGCAAATACGATTTACGTGAATAAGCCACGCTCAATCCCTGGGAGAACTCTTCAGCAGCATTGGCATGAGGAGTAAAAGACTTCTGGCTAAAAAGCTTACCCGTCAGGAAGTTATTGCTACTGGCAAGATTATATTCGAGTCCCGCTACCCTGTTATAGTCGTTTCCCAACCAGGTTGAAGGAACATTCATTTGTTGCTTGTTGACAAAAATTGCCGCGATATTTGACCGCGAAAAGATCTTTTTCTGAACAGACGTCACAAAGAAATTTCTGGCAAGGTAATCGCCTTCGGTACCAGTTTGCATATCCATTACGCCTAATCTCCAGTCACTTCCGATTTTACCGCTTAATCTCGCACCTGCATTTACCGGGGCATCAAGGCCAATCCGGCGCGAGAAAAACGGTTGTATGTTGGAGGTTCCATAGTTACTAAACAGGTCACTGTTTTCAAGAAAGAACTGCCGTTTCTCGGGATAATATAATTCGAACCGATCCAGGTTGGTAACCTGGTCATCTACCTCTGCCTGAGAAAAATCCGGATTGTAGGTCAGGTCAAGATTCAGCGAGGAGGAGAGGCCAACCTTCGCATCAAATCCAAAATTTTTCTTATAAACAGCATCTTCACCTTTTTCAAAATTACGGGAAGTGCTTCCGAAAAGGTAAGGAATCAGTGAGAGTTTAAGACCGGATTTCGGCGGCGGTGCATCCCAAATTAACTGACCCGCATAGGCCAATGATGCAGTCGGGAATTGTCTGGGAACCGGTGCCCATGCCGATTTCTCATTCAATTTAAGATCCTGACGCGAAAACTGAACATTCCAATGGTCAACATCAGATTTGTAGCGGACCGATTTAAACGGAATTCTCATTTCGGAAATCCATTTATCAGGATAGTTTTTGGTTTTCGATTCCCACTTGCAATCCCAAATCAAATTTACACCCGCACCCCCGCTCATTGTGCCATCCCACATCGCACCGGCAGCATTCACCCCGAATGAGTAACCGGTTGTCTGATCGTTATAGGGATCAATAAACAACAGAAAATTATCATTATTACCAAAAACAAAATCTCGCCGCAATGACTCAACCGGCCGTTTCCCGGGAATAGTATCATGAAAAATCAAGGCCAGGTAGAATGCTTTATCGTCATAAGCCATCATCACCTCCGACTTTGCAACACTGTGACCCGTGTCGTAAGGAAGAACCATATAAAAGTCGGTTGCTTTTTCTGCCTTTAGCCAATCCTCTTCATTGATAATGCCATCAAGCTTAATGGTGCCCACTAATCTTTTGGCATGAACCTGGTATTTCTGATTGACAGTTCTTTTAATAGATAGGCTATCTTTTCTAAGAAAGGGAAGAACCTCTTTTTCATTTTTAGCCGAAAGGTCAGCGCCTTTCACTCCAACAAGAATAAACAAAAAACAAATAATTGTGCAGGCAAGAAACTTATTAAACATGATACGGCATTTGAAACGCCGAAGATATAAAAATAAGTGAGCTCGATAAAACTTTTTTCTTACATAATCAAGTCGTAAATGATTGTTAACCCTTGCTATTACAGCTACATTTCGGTCGTCGCTATTTAAACTATCGACAAATTTCTTACAGATAATAATCAACCTGTACATCATTGAGCCCGAAACCGGCTTGGAAATACCAGTTAGCCCACCTTCACCAGATTTAAAATCAATATTGTAAGCGAGTATTGCCTGCCATTGATTTATTGTGAATGACTACATCCACTGAAAAGCAAAACCACTAAAATAATAACCAGTTGAATTTCAATTGAATTAGAAATCTTCCCAGTTAACAACTGCATGGCCCAAATAAGAGAATAAATTAGCGGAAATTCAATTTAGTGAACTAATTGTCCTCGTAATGAAACAATTTAAAGAATATTTCTTCCTTTATTAGAACCATTCTTAATTAGGTTCCGTATAAAACCCAACTAATTATTTTCAGAAGCTTAAAAATCAAAGAAAGGAGGGAAACATGAGCACCAACTCATGAGTATTTGGCAAATAAATGCATGCCGTTTAAGAATCTGGTTAACAACTGGAAAGTTCCCGCTTTATAGGTAAACAAAAAACCTTAACCAGATGATTTAAACTAAATAAGCCGTAATTAGAAAACTTCAGATTAAGAACCAGTTTAATTACGGTTCAATATATTTCAAATCGTTTTTTTAGTATCAATGAATATTAAACCATTAATTGTCATGAAAAAATTAATTGGAGGTTTAGGCGGTGCCATTGGATCCCGCTATCTGAAAAACAAAAATCAACTTGTATTTGTAGAATATTCTGGATTTATTTCAAAACTTGATCTGGTACAATCAGTTGCATCAATCGTTTCAAAAGGAACAGCCGTCATAAACGGAACCTGGCTTTTCGATTGCGAAACGGGGTCAATGCTGGCTCCGGCGGCAACTCTTGATTTGTGGTGGGAACAAATGACT
>JANYLE010000238.1 GCA_025363795.1 Mariniphaga sp.
TGTAAATCATGCAGCCATTAAGCATGGGAAGGTACGTATCGCTTTTACACCCGATGAGGAGATTGGCGAGGGGGCTGACCATTTTGAAGTGGCAAAATTTGGTTCAGACTTTGCTTATACGATTGATGGAGGTGAACTTGGCGAGCTTGAATATGAAAACTTCAATGCCACAGGTGCAAAAATTGTTATCAATGGTTCAAGTGTTCATCCTGGCTATGCCAAAGATAAAATGAAAAATGCTGTGTTGATTGCCAACCAATTGATTGCCTTGCTTCCGGCCAATGAAGTGCCGGAGCATACCGACGGATACGAAGGGTTCTACCACGTAACCCGACTGAACGGGTCTGTCGAACGTGCAGAGATTGAGTTTATTCTTCGTGATTTCACGCGTGAAGGGATCAATGATCGCAAAGATAACCTGCACAAGGTTGTCCTTCAGATTAATGCTAAATTTGGTGAGGGGACGGCCGAGTTGGCTATGACCGATCAGTATTACAATATGCGCGAAAAAGTTGAACCCGTAAAATATATTGTAGAGCTCGCCACAGCGGCAATTCGGGAGGCGGGTGTTGAACCTAAAATTGTTCCTATTCGCGGAGGTACCGATGGAGCACGTCTTTCTTACATGGGGCTTCCCTGCCCAAATATCTTCGAAGGAGGTCATAACTTTCACGGCAAATTCGAATATATCCCAACTCCCTCAATGGCAAAAGCCTGCGAAGTGATAGTAAAAATCGTTGAAAAGGTTGGATTATTGAAAAGGAATAGCGAAATTTAAGAGTTCGCCCGAATTGATTAAAAATTGTAAATTTGTCTAAATTGCTTGCTATGAACCGACAAGTTTTAATTGATAATACTTTCAATAAAATCAGGCAATTACCTGATTCGAAAATCAAGGAGATTAATGATTTTGCAGAATTTTTATTGAGTAAGATTGATGACAAAATTATTCAGGAAGGAATACATAAATTGACTTCCGAATCGAAAGCCTTTGAATTTCTTAAAGACGAAGATGATCTTTATACGGTCAACGATTTAAAGGAAAGGTACAATGAAAAAAGGTGATATTGTTCTGATCCCTTTTCCATTCACTGATTTATCAGGAAATAAAAACAGGCCTGCTCTTATATTGATTGATTCAGAGGACGATGTGACTGTTTGTTTTATATCATCACAGTTCAAATGGCAATCAGAGTTTGATTTGTCAATTACGCCATCAGAAGTTAACGGCCTAAAAATAAAATCATTGGTTCGGCTCAATAAATTCGCTACAATTGATAAGGATTTGATAATTGGCCTTCTTGGTACATTGGACAACGACTATATTGAATTACTGAATAGTAATTTGATTAAGATATTGAGGCTCAATAATTGAACTGGAAGCATTAACAGAAAATCTGCCAATAAATCTGTCTGAAAACTTCCTCAACCTAACTCATTCAGAAATGATTAAGCGATTTATCAAATATATTAGCGACAACCATCTTTTTAATCAGGCTGATACTATTCTGGTCGGTGTGAGCGGTGGCATTGATTCTGTGGTATTGCTCGATCTGCTCGATAAAGCGGGTTTCTCTGTGGCTATCGCTCATTGCAACTTTAGGTTACGTGGTTCTGAATCGGATGGGGATGAAAAGCTTGTTGCCGATCTGGCCAGGAAATACGACGTTCCTATTTTTAAAACAGCTTTTGATACAGTTGATTATGCACAGGAAAACAAGATTTCGATTGAGATGGCTGCCCGGGAATTGCGCTACCAGTGGTTCGAAATGATTCGTACAACGCACCATTTTGATTGTATCGCTGTCGCTCATCATCGCGATGATCAGCTCGAAACTTTTTTCCTGAATTTGGCAAGAGGAACCGGCCTGACCGGCTTAACCGGAATGCATTCCACAAATGGAAAAATAGTCAGACCGTTACTTTTCGCCTCCCGTGAGGAGATTGAAAAATACCGTCATGAGAATTTTCTAGATTTTCGTGAAGATTCCTCAAATCAAAGTACAGATTACCAACGGAATAGAATAAGGCATAATTTGTTGCCGGTGATGGATAAACTTAATCCTTCGTTCCGTGAAGGATTGATTAAAACGATGGGTTACCTGGAAGATGTTTCAAAAATTTATGACAGGTCAATAAAACAGACCTGGGAACGGGTTGCATTTCGAACAGGCAATGATTATAAGATTTCGATTGCTGAATTGAAATTGCTTGATCCGCTTCCAACTTACCTTTTCGAATTTCTGAAGCCGTATGGCTTTAATAGCTTGGTCGTTGGAGATATTGTGGCGTCGCTTGACGGCATTTCAGGGAAACAGTTTATCTCTCCAACTTACCGTTTGGTGCACGATAGGGAGTCACTGATTCTTACGCCATTGATGCCCGTAAATAAAAAGCATTTCTATCTCGAGGAGGGGATGAAGGAATTGGTTTTCCCGGTTCACCTTAAGATAACGGAGTTCCAGAGAAAAGATAAATTCAAAATTCCGGAGTCTCAATCGGTTGCATGCATCGATCAGGATCGGGTTCAATTCCCGTTATTGATCAGGAAGTGGCAAACAGGCGATTATTTCAAACCTTTGGGAATGAATGGATTTAAAAAGATAAGCGATTTCTTCATCGACTCGAAGTTAAGTCTTCCGGAGAAGGAGAATGTATGGATACTTGCTAACGGCGAACAGGTGGTCTGGATTATCGGCCACCGCCTTGATGATCGTTATAAAATTACTCCTACCACACAAAATATTATAAAAATGGAGATTGTGGTAAAGAATAGTTGACTTTGTTTGCCAACTGATAATGCCTGTTTAATATTTGTGAAAATTCAATTCATTCAGATTTTATATATTTGTGAAAAATAGGATTCCCATGAAAAGAGTTAGTATCACAGCTATAATTGAAGAAAGTTCGGACGGATGGTTTGTTGGCCAGATTGAAGAGTTCCCGGAAGTTATTTCGCAGGGAAAAACTATAGACGAACTTAAAGAGAATTTAAAGGCTGCCTTAAAATTTGAAATGGAAATGCGCCGGGAAAAAACGCAACAACAATACTTGGGAAGGAAGACAATACGCCGAAAAATCACTTTTGCCTGATGAAAAGAAATGATTTTCTAAAGCATTTGAAAAAACACAACTGTAATTTAATGCGAGAAGGTGGAAATCACAGTTGGTTTATTAATCCAACCACAGGAAATCATACTGCAGTTCCACGCCATACCGAACTTTCAAATTTGCTTTGTAAGATTATTTGTAAGCAATTAGACATCCCTTCCCCAAAATAGCTACTAACTATTTTTCTCAATAATCGCTTTAATCTGATTGGCTTGCATTACCCCAACGCCTTGCCATACAGCTTTCCCATTTTTAAAAAGAATCATTGTAGGAATGCTGCGAATCTGATATTTACGTGCGGCATCTTCGTTCTTATCAACATTTACTTTGATCACTTTCACTTTTCCTTCCAAATCTTTTGATACCTGTTGCATAATAGGAGCCATCATTTTGCAGGGGGCGCACCAGTCAGCATAAAAATCGACGAGTACAGGGGTGTTGCCATTTATGATATCATTAAAACTTGCCATAGTCTCGATTGCTTTAATTTCGTTTACGGTTGAGGGTTTATTATTCGCTTTAGTTCCTGAACCGCAAGAATAAAATGTTGCTAACGCCAAAACTAAAATAGTTGTTGTTAACTTATTGATTCTCATCTTTTACTGGATTTTTGTTGTTGGTTTTAAATAAATCGCTGATCAGCCAGCCGAAGAGCATTCCGTATGCTCCACTTGTGTACCAGTGAGATGTTATAGGGCAGGTGCCTGATGCACAACCTACAAAGTGCCAGTAAAGAAGTCCGGCGATTGCACCCAATGCGATGAACATTATTTTGAACCGATATTTAATCAAGAAATTCTTCATGTCGTTCTTATTAATGACACAAATTACGGTAAATGAAAAATGCCGGTCAGTAACTTTTGTCACAGAACCGGCATTTTATTGCCTTATGAAGTCTTTAATTTGTCATTGATCTTTACATCAGTTGATTACATCGCTTTTATGAATTCAACACTATCTTTAAACTTATCCATATCCATCTCAACATAGAAATTTTTCACTCCTCCAATTTCAGCTGCATTGTAGAATTCGCCCCAATCTACAATCCCTTTTCCAACAGAAACTTGCTTGTTTTCTATGGAGGACCAGTCTGCCAGATGCGCGGAGATAAATCGTCCCGGGTACTTCACAAAATAGGATGAAGCCTTATAGCCAATACTAATCACAGCAACCTGAAATTGCATCTTAATTAGCTCAGGATCAAATTTTTTGAGAATGGCATCGTAGATCAGTTCACCATCTATCTTTTCAAATTCCATGTGGTGATTATGGAATCCTAACTGGATGCCAGCCTTTTTTGTTTTGAGACCAATTTCATTCAATTGATCACAGGATTTGAGCCAATCACTCATCGTAGCCTCCTTCGGCAACCAGAAACTTGAGCAGATCATTTGCGTCAATCCCAATTTTTGAGCGAATTCGATTCGGTCATTCAGGTTGTCTTTTAATTCTCCGAAGGTGAAGTGCGAACTTTCGCATAAAAGACCGGAATCGGTAATTATTCTGCGCATATTCTCAGGTTTCATTTTTACCAGTGGCTCAAACCCGGAGGTGATATACCCGGAAGGGGAACACATCTCAACTCCCTGGTATCCAAGTTTGGCCATCATCTTTAACGTTCCCGGAAAATCTTTTACCAACATTTCACGAATCGTATAAACCTGAAATCCGAAAGGATGTCTTGAATGTGAGCCAGGTCGTGCAGATTGTCCCGTCAAGGGAAGTTGCGATAACAGGGCGGCGGAACCAAGTCCTAACATGCTTTTACCGATAAATTGTCTTCTGTTGAAGGTATTCATATTGCTATAATTTAGTAGTTTGGTTTTTTTTTAGATGGATTCCGGATTCCAGCCCGCACGGTAATTGCGTGACAGATAGCTGTTGGCATCCGGCAAATTGGTGATTTTCATTTGAGATGCATCGTATTTAAGCAAATGACCAGCTCTCAAAGCAACAGCATAAAGATTCACCGCTTCGGTGATGAGAAACGCTTCGGTAAAACTGCCAGGGCATTGTTTTCCACTTCGGCATCCATTCAGAAATAGCTGAAATCCTGACGGTTTATCGGTTTTTGTAGTGGCTTTTACAGTCTCGATTCCTTTCATTCTTTTTTCCGGAATCAACCTCGGGTTATCGACATGAAATCCAGCAAGTATTTTCCCTTTATCGCCCACAAACATCATCCCTTCCGGATCTAATTCCTTGTTATCTTCGAATAGTTCAGCAGGAACAGCAGGTCGCATTCCACCGTCATACCAGATTAAATCAACTGCGGGTCGCGAACCTTTAGCTGGATATTTGAATCGGACAGAGGAAGCCATCGGAAAAGAGAAGTCGTTCTTTACCTGAAATGCGGTAGAATCACGCAGTCCACAAACGTGGCTTAGATTGGGCTCAATGATCGTTGGCGATTCAAGCTCAAGCGCCTTAAACACCGTCCAAAGACTATAATGCCCCATGTCTGCCATTGATCCTCCGCCAAAATCGTACCATCCCCTGAAAACCATATTGGTATAGTTCGGATGATATGGGCGGTCTGCTTCCGGACCTAACCATAAATCCCAATTAAAATCTTTTGGCATTGCCGGGGTATCGATAGGTAATGTTGGGTATTGCGGCCAGACGGGACGGTTAGACCAGTTGTGAACCTCTTTGAGTGTTCCAATTTTCCCTTCATTGATCCATTTCAACACCAATTCCATCGAGCCATTATAATCCCATGGAATCAGGTGGGTCGTAATTTTGGGGTTATTTCGCGCCAGATCAATTACCTTTTTTCCTTCGTGCAACCTGTTTGACAAAGGTTTGTGTATTGAAATATGCTTCCCTTTTTTGATGGCGGCTGTAGCAATAAGCCCGTGCAGATGGTCGGGCGTCATTACTTTTATGGCATCCAGGTCTTTCTCTTTTTCGAAAAGTTCCCTGAAATCGGCGTAACTCTTACATCCTTTGAGCTTTTGTTCCGACTTGAATTTCAAATAATACTCATCAATAATTGCTTTCCCATTGTCGCGTCCTCCGGGGATCGTATTGTCACCGCCGGAACTCCACCCGGGGTTTTTAAGCTTATTCCGGATCTCATTTCTAAGTCCGTCTTTTCCCCAGTCGAGGTAACCGGTAGCTGTTTTTTGAGGATCGCAAACTGCAATAATTTGTAATTCAGGAATATCCAAAAGAGGGAGCAATTCCCTGAGGCCTTGCGTCCCGACCCCGATATATGCCAGGGTTGTTTTGTCGCTTGGGGCAACAAATCCGTTTCCACCTAAGACATGTCTTGGTACAATGGTTAGTGCAGCTGCGGAAGATGCAATGGCTCCGATAAAAATTCTCCGGTTTACCGGCTTAAACGGGGGTGTCGTTTGCCCATTGTTTTTAGGCTGATTTTTTGATCCATCTTGATTCATTGATTTTTCCATGATTATTATTGGGGGTTAATTTATAATCAACAGCAACGCAACGAAAAAAATGAGTTATCCCGGAAAACTATTCAGTCAGTTTTTAGTTTGGTACGGAGGAAAAATTTTGGTTTTCAGGAATTATATTTCAAAATTAAATTTAAAGTTCGTAAAGGCAAATTATTTGGAGGAATAATTAGTAGACAGATGATTCATTTTCAGGAAACAAGTGATTTGAAGTCGATTTTATTCCTTGATATCATTATTTTTCGGTCGAGTTCGAGTTTTTTCAGTAACCTCGACACCACTTCGCGCGATGTATTCAGTAAATCAGCAATTTCCTGATGGGTCCCGGTATAAACTGTATTTCCAGTTGAACGGTGGCGGTCGGCGAAGAATTTAATCAGGCGTTCGTCCATATTTTTGAATGCGATACTGTCAATCGTCTCAAGCAATTCATCGAACCGCTTCCGGAAGGCATACATGATAAACTCTTTCCATGTTTTGAATTGGACCATCCATAAATCGAGAAACTGAACCGGAATCCGAATCTGTGTCACCTTACTGTCGGCGACCGCCCTGATATTGCTTTTAATATGATTCATGCAGCAGGTCAGGGCCATGGCGCACACTTCGCCCGGATTAAGGTAGTAGAGCAAAAGTTCGCGACCCTCATCGTCGATACGATAAACACGGACAATCCCCTCAAGAAGCAGTGGAAAGGTTTTAATATATTGTCCTTCATGCATCATTTCATCACCTTCTTCGAGTTCGGTAATGATCCCTTCCCGACCAATCGCCTGACGCAATTCAGGTTCAAAATAGGGAAACCTTTTCTCCAGAATTTGGGGATCAAAACCGGGTAAATTCATTGTGTTTTTCACATAAAAGAGGTAATGCTCAATTTAAAAATAGTCTGAACGTGTAATTTGGGCTGGCAGCTTGCAATTGGCAAGAATCTTCATGAGGTCTGTTGTTCAAAATTAAATATTGCTGACGATGTCATAATTTAATCGAAAGCCAGTTGCCAAATGCAAGTTGCCAGCTGCCTCATCAATAGCAATTCACTAAGGCGTTGTAATTCTCGCCACCCAGCCACCATTATTGGCCATTTTAATTTTTATAACATCCCCCGATTTTACTTTCTGTGTCGAAATCTTCAGATTTTTTGGCTCTTTGTTAGCGTCATTTGCATCGGCCCAGGTATTAATTGAATGTTCACCGGCAGAAATAAAGTCAAGCTTGATGGTGATCTCTTTCTCTTTACTATTATTCATTACACCCACAAACCAATCACTTCCGGTTCTTTTGGCAATAGCCACATATTCTCCCGGATAGCCATCAATAAAATGGATATCATCCCATGTTGTCGGAACGATCTTTAGAAAATCAGCCCCGGGTTGATTCAGAATGTTATCAGGATGATCACAGACAACTGTCAGCGGACTTTCGTAGATCACAAACTTCGAGAGTTCAGCTGCGCGGGTATTCCAGACAACTGCCGGAGTTTGATTTTTATATTGTTCTTTGGTAACGTTCAAAAATGCTCCCGGAGTATAGTCCATCTGACCGGCAAGCATCCTTGTAAAGGCCAGTTTTACATTGTGTTCCGGACTCATCTTGTTTGAAAATTTATAATATTCGTTTCCCATCACCCCTTCGCGGGTAATCATGTTCGGGTAGGTGCGGATGATTCCGTCGGGTTTGTAAGCTCCGTGAAAATCGACCATCAAACGGTTCTCAGCGGCACATTTGATGATGTCGTGATACCAGTTCACCATATCCTGATCGTCGCGATCCATAAAATCGATCTTAACGCCAGCAACGCCCCATTTTTGGTACAATGGAAATGCTTTTTTGTAGGCTGAATTACGGTTGACATCGCTGTTATAGAGCCAGACGATGATTTTGACGTTCCTGGATTTCGCGTAGCTAATGATTTCGGGCATATCAATTTGTGGCGCCCATTTCGTGATGTCAGCTTCGGGGGTATTGAATTTTCCGTACCACTGCCAGTCGACCAGCATATATGACCATCCCATTTGTGAGGCAAAATCGATGTATTGCTTAATGACCGGCATTTCCATTTTCACCTCGCCACTCCACCAATGATCCCAGGCACTCATGCCGGGTTTGATCCATGATGGATCGGCAATTGCACATGGTGCGTTAAGATTTTGGATTAGCTCCGATTCTATCAGTTTCCCAGGCGTTTCGCCGATCATTACCACTCTCCAGGGTGTGTAAACTTCATCGTCGAAACGGGCTTTGACACCTGCTTCCTCTTCTCCCGGAAGGGGAACGAGTTTGGTGGTAAGAGCATTCTGTTTTCCGTTGGTGCCGATGTAAAATGCAGGATAATTGTCGATTGCAGCTTCTGTAATTGCAACCCAGCATTTATCACCGTAATCCATCAAAAAGGGCATCCCGGCAATTGTTTTGTCGGTGAAATAACTTAATGGACGTTCAAAAAATTCAGACTCATTAGAGCTGGAATACCTCCCATATTCGACAACCCACGCTTTGGGATTTCCGGGAATTGTAAAAGTCGTCAGCTCCCTGGTAATCTGGCGATGACCGTTTTTCTCACTCCGATAAAGTTTGGTGCGAAAGGCAATCCCATCGTTGTACGCGCGAATGGTGAATTCCATTTGTCGCATCAGCCCGTTTTTTTCTTTAAGCCTGATTTGAAGTTCGCTGCAGTTATTAACCACTTCGGCATGTTTTGATCTGACTACCGGTTTCCAGGTTTCGTTGATCACCTGCTCTTGTTTGTCAATAACTGCAAAGCCTTTATTCATTGCTGGTTCGGCCTTAAATTCGAAACCTAATGCAGATTCCTGAATCACAGGCTTCCCGTTGAAAGTAATAGAATAGCTGAACTCATCACCATTTCTGATGGTGACGCTAATTTTTTTATCAGGCGACGTCACCTGGTAATCCTGAGCATAACAAAAGAAGGTCGTAAATAGTAATAGAATGCTAAGCTTTAATTTGTTGGCAGTCATTTGGTAGTTAATTTGGTTATAGTTATTGTTTTGAGTCACTGTTTTTTCAACTTTCCCATTTTCCCTTTAATATTAGCAATTAACAAAGTGCCCTATTTTCAAATGTATAAATCTCTTTTTCCGTTTAATATTTCGCTATAGTCGCTGTGGAATTTTTGCAAAAGATGGGGCTTATTTTTGAAATAGTCCATCGACTCAATTTCCTGAATCTCTTTCAATATCAATGGTTCTCCGATTGTGCGGGTTGCCGGAGATGCGTAATCGCTCAGGTATTCGCGAAAGGTCAATACAGCATTCAATTTACAGAATTTGCCTTCTACACAATGGCTCAGCATCCCCATAATGGTTTCTCCGGTCCGGCCGCAACGATAACCTGCGGTACAAAATGAGGAGATAAATCCTAATTTACCAACTTCCTGAATAACATCGTCCAGATCGCGGGGATCGCCAATTGTAAATTGCTTTTTATCGAGATCAATCTCAGATTTCTGATCGCTGTAAGCCCCTATTCCAATGCGGGTTGAAGCATCCGTTTGAGTACAACCCAATTGAATAACCTCTCTTTTGATCTCAGCTTTTTCGCGTGCTGTAACAATCATTCCGGCCGTCGGAACTGAAAGTCGCAGTACTGCAACCAGTTTCTTGAAATTTGAATCTGAAACGTGGAAGGGCGAGTCAGAACTTAAGCTGGAACCTGAAGCCGGGGTCATTCGCGGAAACGAAAGCGTGTGTGGCCCGATCCCGAATTGTCTTTCCAGATCCAACGTGTGATAAAGTAGCCCCATCACTTCGAACCGCCAATCATATAGTCCAAAAAGTGCGCCGATCGCTACATCATCAAGCCCTGCATCGATAGCGCGGTGAAGTGCGTAAAGCCTCCATTTGTAATCTCCTTTAAGTGTGTTGGCAGGATGCACACTTTGGTATGTTTCATGATGATAGGTCTCCTGGAAAACCTGGTAAGTGCCAATCCCTGATTCTTTGAGTTGCCTAAGTTTGGCAATATCCATAGGGGCGGCATTGATATTCACTCGCCGGATTGACGAAGGGTGACCCGAAATTGGGGCCGGTTCCTGGACACTGTAAACCGCTTTTACGGCCGCGGTCATGTAATCGATGTCCGATTTCTGATGTTCGCCAAAGACGAGTATAAGCCGTTTGTGACCTTCGCTCAGCACCGAGCTGGTTTCGCGCTTCACTTCATCAAGGGTGAGTATGCGCCTTACTTCACGGTTATTCGCTTCACGGAAACCGCAATAAGCACAATTATTGACGCAAAAATTTGAACAATAAAGCGGTGCAAAAAAGACGATCCGATTGTCGTAAACCTTCTTCTTTACTTCGAGAGCTGTTTGGTTGATCTCTTCCCACATTTCTGGGGAGGTGACGTTCAGCAAAGCTGCGGTCTCATCCGGAGCAAGCGTTTTGATAGCTAACGATTTTTGAAGAATATCCCGGATCAGCTTAGGGTTCGGATTTGTATTTTTTCCAAGTCGGTCAAAAATATCTCTTTCATTGATAAAGTCTTTTCCATCAATTAGATATTTATCAATTTCCTTTTGGACAATAACACCTTTCATCCAATCGCCGGTACTTTCTTTTTTCATCACTTACAATTCTTTCAACTACAAATATAGCCAAATCACCACCATTTTGTCAAACTAAACCTTAAAAACGATAGCGGGTTGTTTGCATTTAATCTATTATTGTTA
>JANYLE010000246.1 GCA_025363795.1 Mariniphaga sp.
TTTCGCGCTAGGCAGTTGTCAGTCGAACAGAACGTTCACGGAGGGCGAACTGGCACTCATTCCCCAACCTCAGAAAGTGGTTTTGGGCGCGTCTTCCTTTAAATTTAGCAATCGCACCCAGCTGATTGTTGAAAATGCAGAGCAGCAAGCGATTGCTACCCAATTTGCAGGACTTTTTGAAAAAGCAGCCGGATTGAAACTGAATATTACAGTCGGTGGCTCTGAAGGCTCTGATCAGGTTTTTTTCAAAACGGAACCGACCATGAATGCCGAAGGCTATTCGCTTGAAGTCTTTAGAAACCGCATCGAAATCAAGGCGGCCAAACCGGCAGGTTTCTTTTATGCAATTCAAACACTGCGTCAATTGCTGCCGGTTGAAATCGAAAGTGCACAAAATCAGTCTAAAACGGAGTGGTTGGTGCCGGTTATCGCTATTTCCGATCAACCATCGTTTAAATGGCGCGGTTTTATGCTTGATGTTTCGCGTCACTTTTTCCCAAAAGAGGATGTGCTGCATATGATTGATTACCTTTCACTTCATAAAATCAACACATTGCATCTTCACCTGGTTGATGATCAGGGGTGGCGCATCGAAATTAAGAAATATCCCAAACTAACCCAAGTGGGAGCATGGCGCGTTGACCGCGAGGATAAACCATGGAACACCCGTGCCAAACAGGTTGCTGGCGAAAAAGCAACTTACGGTGGTTTCTACACCCAGGAAGATATTAAGGAGATGGTGGCTTATGCGCAAAGTCGTTATATCGACATTGTTCCCGAGATTGAAATGCCTGCACATGTTACTTCTGCCCTTGCCGCTTATCCGCAATTTGCCTGCACAAGTGGTCCGTTCACGGTTTTGCCTGGCGGAGTTTGGCCCATCACTGATATCTATTGTGCCGGAAAAGATTCTACTTTTCTTTTTCTTGAAGATGTCTTAACGGAAGTGATGGATCTTTTCCCTTCTAAATACATTCATATCGGTGGCGATGAAGCGACTAAAACCGAATGGGAGAAATGCGCCGATTGCAAGAAACGGATCAAAACCGAAGGACTTAAAAATGTAGGTGAATTACAAAGCTATTTTATCAAAAGGATCGAAAAATTCGTCAAATCGAAAAATAAGGTTTTACTTGGTTGGGACGAAATCATTGAAGGGGGCTTGCCTGCTGAAGCAACGGTGATGAGTTGGCGAGGAATTAAGGGTGGTATCGAAGCCGCCAGCCTTGGACATGATGTTGTGATGTCTCCAAATTCGGATTGTTATTTTGACTATTACCAGGCACCCATGGATCAGGAACCGCTGGCAATTGGTGGTTACCTTCCATTGAGCAAAGTTTATGCATTTAATCCGGTTCCTCAGGAACTGAGTGCCGAAGCTGCCAAACATATTTTGGGTGGACAGGCAAATCTCTGGACAGAATTTGTACCCAATCTGAAACATGCTGAATACATGACTTTCCCGAGAATTGCTGCACTGGCGGAAGCATTATGGAGTCCGAAAGAGGTTCGTAGCTGGGAAGGTTTTTCGCGACGTATTCAATCTTTTTTCAAACGCTACGACCAGATGGGCATTAATTATTCAAAAAGTGCTTATAAGGTATCGGCTAAAACGCAATTCGATGCAGCGAAAAAGCAATTGGCAGTAAGCCTTGGCAGTGAGCTGGCAGGTGTTGAGATTCATTATACCACTGACGGCAGCGAACCTACGCTTCAATCCCCGCTTTATGCGAATCCGATTTTACTCGATAAGACTTCAACACTGAAAGCCGCGCCGTTTGTTAATGGCGCCGTTGCTGAAAAGTCAATCAGTAAGTCATTTAATATCAACCTTGCAACCGTTAAGCCCGTAAAATACCTCGTTCCTTACAGCGATAATTATAAAGGATCGGGTGAATATACATTGGTCAACGGAATACGTGGAAGCATTAACCATTCTGACGGTGAATGGCAGGCATGGGCGAATGCGGATATGGAAGTAGTGATTGATTTACAAAAGGCTACTGAGATCCATTCTGTTTCTGTCGGATCATTGCAGAGTTCTGACACCTGGATTTTCTTTCCTAAAAAGGTCGAAATCTTCGTCTCTTCCGACGGGGTTAAATTTCAAAAAGTGGCAGAGGTTTTAAATGATGTGGATCCTCTTTCAGGCCAAAAGCAACTGAAAGATTTTTCGGCATCGTTTACTGCTGTAACTACCAATTATGTGAAAGTTGTCGCAACCAACCTTAGCAAGAAGGGCAAAGGCGAGGCTGGTCAGGGCAAGGAGTCCTGGCTATTTATTGATGAAATTACTGTGGAATAAGCATTTTCATTTGAATGCACTCCAATTTCCTGATTCGTCAATATTAGATTGATGCAAAAACTAAAAGGCCGTACTGATTAATTTCAGAGCGGCCTTTTAATTGTGGCATTGTTATTTATTCTATTTGATTCTTACCAAAGAATGCGATTTCATGTTATAGGCTTCTCCAATCACTTCCGCATTTTTTGCAGTAGTGTTGTTCCAGTCGGCCACGATTTGTTTTTTCTCTCCCGGAAGCAGTGTAAAATACCCTTCTGAGAAATTGGCCGGCAGGATGATTTTACCTGTTTGAGGATCGCGGAGATTAAGTTTTATTCCAATCGCAGGTGCCTTTGTTTGATTTGTAACAACAAATGTTGCTTTGCCATCTTGCTGTTTCACGATTTTAGCCGATAAATGGGCTTCTGCCAGTTGATTAAATTCATCAAAACGGCCGCCTTCCTGATTGCTTTTCCAATATTCATTCAGAGAGATGACCTTGCTTCCTTCCGAAAGCGATAACCGGAGCAAATAAACTGGTGGCAATCTGGTTGGCATTTCTGCCACGAAACAATCGGTCAATTGATTGGATGGCGCACTGGTAAGCGTGCTTTTGCTGAATATCTTTTTACCGTTCAAATCAAAAAGTTCAAGTTTTGCCGTCAGTTTCTGGTAGTTTACCAACGATGTATTTACGACGACCACCTTGTTATCGGTCAGGTTGATCTGAATATGAATGGGTTCGCAGGCTTTCTTTGATCCAAAGAACGATCCGAATGTTTCATAGTCCCACGAATAGGTTTGCCACACCATGCTGGGCCATGCCGGGTGAGACATCCAAAGGAGCATTCCACTGGTTTTTTTCCACATTTTACTGTTCCAGCTTTCGAACATCGCCCTGTGGCTGTCATAGTTGACCATCTGCGCTTTTTTGCAGAAATCGTCAAGGTTGGTGCTTTTGCCGTATTTGGTATCGATGGTCTGGATGTAATCTTTCTGTCCGTCGTGAAGGTCATGATAAAACCATGTGTCGCTGATCGGCCACTGGTCTTCAGCAGGCATAAATGAGCGAATCGTAGCAGCGGTTGGAACCGAAGGTGTTCCAAGTTCGGTAGAGAATCCTTCAGCGATGGTCGTATAATACGCTGCCTGATCTTTCAGGTAATGCCACGGTCCGCTCGGGCGGAGATTCAGGTTGCGGGAGTTGGGCTGATAATGACGGGTTCCATCTTCATTCGCTATCAGTGCTGTTAATTTTGGCTCGATCTCAACAGGAGCATACCCTTCGTTTCTTGGACACCAGATTGCAATAGATGCGTGGTTCCGGAACCTTTTGACCACCTCCGAAGCATTTGCCATAAACAGTTGGTTGTCGTTTACATTCAGGTTGTAACCTTCGGTTGAAAGCCAGAAGTCATTCCATACCAACATCCCGTATTCATCACAGAGATCATAGAAAACTTCTTCGGTGCTTTCGCCCGTCCAGTTTCGGACCATATTAAAATTAGCATCAAGGTGAAGTTTGAAATAGGGTTCCAGTTTTTCACGCGATACGCGTTTCATGCCATCGTCCATTCCCCAGTTACCACCTTTGCAGAAAACAGGAATTCCATTCACCTTGATCGTCAGAAACGGATTGTCGCTGTTTTTGTTGATTGAGGTCAATAAAGAAGGATCAGCCGAAGCCGCCAATTGGGGTACGAATGTGCCGTTGCCTACATCCCTTCGGTCGATGTTATTGAACAAGACTTTTCCGGCAGCTTTCAACGGATTGAATTCGACACGCCAAATGGCATTTTCAGGTTGGGCTACAGCCAACTCATACGAGAATTCGCGGACACCAAAGCGTACTTCTTTCCGGTCCGAAAGCGAATTATCCAATTTGGCCTGCAATTTCAATTCATACAATTCCGGTCGGCCGTAACCGTTTGGCCACCATAAGCGTGGATTTTTGATGTTCAATTGCGGAAATTCAGGAGAAGAAAAGGTGATAGTCCTGAATTCATCCGGCTTTAAATCAAAGGTCTTGCTGAATACAACCTTGTCAATCTGTCCGGTAACTGTTATTTGCTGCGCTTTTGAGGAATGGTTTTTGATTCCCGATTTTACGGTGATCACTACGCTGGTGGTATCAGGCAGCGGTAAATCGGTAATCACTTGTGGATCGACAATTGTGACGGCATCTGTTAACCGGAGCCTCACGTCCTGCCATATTCCGATGTTGCGGTCGCGGATCCCCGGGATCCAGTCCCATCCTTCGGAGGAGATAAAGGTCGGACCGTCAAGACACAACTGACCTCCGTTTGGCCCTTGTCCTGCACTTGGGGATTCCTCTTGCGGAATACCCGGATTGTGAGGTGGATAGATATGAACCGCCAGAATATTTTTCCCCTGGGGGTTGATTAGTTTCGTTGCATCGAACTCACCACGCTGGAATGCGCCATTTATTCGGCCAAGTATTTTGCCGTTCAGCCAGATATCGGCTTTATAATTGATGCCATTAAATAATATCCAAATGTTTTTTGAAGAACTGTTTTCCGGAAGTTTAACCTGTAGGCGGTACCACCAGTCTTTACGGCAAAGTGAATCGGTAATCGACAGGTTGTTCAGTCCAAAATATGGATCCGGATAAACACCCTGATCGACAAGCGTGGTTAAGACCGTTCCCGGAACAGTGGCGTTGTACCAGCCCGAGGTATTGAAATCGGCATCGGAAATGGACTGACCGGCAGCGGTTATTTTATCGGCTTCGGCCAATTCCCACCCCGACTGGAGCTCATATTCATTCTCTGCAATCTTTTGAAGGAGAGCTGGAATTGCGACTTTCGCTTTTCGGACCGGTTGCTGTGGTTTTACAGCTGAGCGGGGCAGGGTGGTGGCATCCTGTGGCTGGCTAAGACCGAAGTTGAGCTTTGACTGTCCCGAAGAATTAAAGGCAAAGACAAGCATCAGAAAAAAGCAAGCGATACATTTATTCGCATTATTTCTGACTTGACAGAATAGTAATTTGGCTTTTGACATGGTTTAGTGATCGATGTAATGATTTGAATCTGTTTGGTACAAAATTAGTTTTAGAACCTGTTCCACCTTCATGAAATGGACAAAATATACCTTGAAGCCCGATTGAAGGTTGTTGCTGAAGGTTGAACAAATTTGGACCGTTGCTCTGTCATGATCAGATGGATATTAAGTACGTTTTGTTTTATTTAAGATACATTTGTTCGTGTTTTAAGTACGTTTGGACTTATAAAGAGTACAAGTTGTTGTATTTAGAATGCATGTTGACTTATAAAGCGTACGAGTTGTTGTGTATAGAGTACATTGTGACTTATAAAGAGTACATATGTTCGCATATTAAGAACGATCTGTTTTATATAGAATACATTTGTTCGTATATTAAGTAATCAGCGATGTATAATTCATACATGTGTATGCATAATACGTCATGTTTTGTGTATTATACACAAAATTGGATGTTTTTTAAACCAAATTGATTTAAGGTTTAATCCTATCCCTATTTTACAACTGGAAAAGCAGCTATGCGTAATCTGGCTGCTCCCATCGGAATTAGAGTAATATCTTCAACAGGTGATTGGTTTTTGCCGGATACATTGGAAGCACATCA
>JANYLE010000261.1 GCA_025363795.1 Mariniphaga sp.
AGCGTAACCTTAGTCATTGAATCCCTGGTTGGATATTTGCGATAACTTAAAAACCCTTTCACTGAAATATCTGATATCCGAATAACAATCGGACAATCTGCTTTACCTGCAAAAGACCTCGGAAATTCCACAGGAAATTTCTGCATCCCGGTATTAATCGCTGTTGTAACCGGAAGTGTCGGTCCGGTCTGACGCTGATAAAATGCGGCCGCAAGGGTGAGCAGTAATGCAAAAATCCAAATAAAGCCTTTCATCTGTATCTAATTAGTCTTTCTAAGGTCAGATGGAATCGCCATGATGAGAATCTTCATTCCGGATTGTGGTTTTACAATCATGGCTATTTCATCTGTAAGGTAATAGTTTTCTAAAGATCTGTGAAAATAACAAAAAAGGGACTCATCAAAAAATCGTTGCAAAAATAGCTCACAAAAAACAGCCAGACCCGATTCTGCACTAAATTATTTGTACCGCGCTTTAAACAGACTGATTGGTTGTTCATTTAACCTGAATCATTATATTTACGGCTTCTACTATCAATAAAAACTAAATGACTTATGAAAGTACAATCGATTGCAATTGTGTTGATAAGTGTTGCTGCTATCTTTTCTGCGAATGCAGTTCCTCGGAAAGAAGCCGGAATAAAAATCAATTTTATTACCAGGGAAGCCGAAAAAAAGGTAGATGTGATGATCGGCGGAAAGCTTTTCACCTCCTATTGCTGGCCTGACAATGTGATGAAACCAGTTCTATATCCGGTAATGACCTCCGAAGGTACTGAAATAACGCGTGGTTACCCTATGAAACCAAGAGCTGGCGAACGCGTTGATCATCCTCATCATATCGGAATCTGGTTCAATTACGGCGATGTTGACGGATTAGATTTCTGGAATAACTCTACTGTCATTCCTGCTGACAAAAAAAGTGGTTACGGCGTTGTTAAGCACATGAAGATTAACCAACTCAAAGAAGGAAACGGCGAGGCGCTGATGGTGACAACCGAAAGCTGGATCGACCCTTCAGGCAAGGAACTGCTCTCAGAAAAAACTGAATACCATTTTATTGCCAAAGGAACTACCCGGATTATCGACCGTGTTGCAACACTCACCGCAAACGATAAAGATGTTTCGATGAAAGATAATAAGGAAGGGATGATTGCCATCCGCGTGGCGCGTCAGCTTGAACTTCCGTCGAAAGACGAAGTAGTTATGACCGATGCACAGGGAAATCCTACCACCGTAAAAAAGATGACCAATGAAGGTGTTACAGGCAGTTTCAGAAGCAGCGAAGGGGTGAAAGATGATGCAGTCTGGAGCACGCGTGCCAAATGGATGGACCTGAACGGCACAATCGGCAAAGAAAAAATTGCCATCGTAATTTGTGACCATCCAAAGAACCAAAGCTATCCTACCTACTGGCATGCCAGAGGTTACGGACTATTCGCGGCCAATCCGTTAGGATGGAGTGTTTTCACAAAAGGGAAAGAGAGTTTGAATTATTCGATTCCTGCCAATAAATCATCCGTGTTCAGGTACCGGTTTATCATCCATTCCGGAGCTGATCTTACTGACAGCGAAATCAATAGTTATGCTGATGAATTTGCCAAAAGATATTAAAATAATTAGTTCAGCAGGAAATCCGGGTTAGTCCCGGATTTTTTTATTTTTACACACATTATATGCTTGCCTAATCAGGCTTCTACAATATTGTAAAACCTCCTTTTCATGGCTCTCAATTACATCTGGATTTTTTTCTTTTTAATTGCCTTTGTAATCGGGCTGGTGAAAATGATTTTCTTCGGTAACCTCGACGTGTTTCCTGATATGGTAAATTCGACGTTCGAAATGGCCAAGACCGGGTTTGAGATCTCCCTTGGACTCACCGGGATCCTTACCTTGTGGACAGGAATCATGAACATCGGAGAAAAAGGGGGCATTGTCAAAATAATTTCGCGGCTGATCGGGCCATTTTTTAATAAACTCTTCCCCGAACTTGGAAAAAATCATCCGGCTTACGGTCCAATGATGATGAACTTTGCCGCCAATATGCTCGGTTTGGATAATGCTGCTACCCCAATGGGATTGCAGGCAATGAACGAGATGCAGAAAAGCAATCCCAGCAAAGATTCTGCATCGAATGCACAGATCATGTTTCTCGTTTTAAACGCATCGGGCCTTACCATTATTCCGATTACGATCATGGTTTACCGTGCACAACTTGGGGCTGTCGATCCGTCAGATGTTTTTATTCCACTCCTGCTTTCCACTTTTGCCTCCTCACTTACTGGTCTGATTGCCGTATCGATTTACCAGCGTATCAATTTGTGGGATCGGACGATCATCGCCTATCTTTCAGGGATGTCGCTCTTTATTGCCGGCTTAATCTACTGGACGCATACACTTCCGCAGGAAAGCATCGCCATCTATTCCAAAGTGGTCAGCAATGTGTTCCTGTTTTCAATCATCATTGCTTTCCTTTTACTGGGAATCAGGAAAAAAATCAATGTGTATGAAGCTTTCATTGACGGAGCCAAGGAAGGTTTTACCACTGCCGTGAAAATCATCCCCTATTTGGTGGCAATTCTTGTTGCTATTGGTGTTTTTCGTGCTTCCGGAGCAATGAATTATATGATTTCAGGCATCAAATGGAGTGTTGAGATGGCAGGAATCAACAGCGATTTTGTTGGAGCCTTGCCAACAGCCATTATGAAACCTTTGAGTGGAAGCGGATCGCGGGGAATGATGATAGACGCCATGAAAACCTTTGGCGCAGATTCATTTGTTGGACGTCTTTCGTGTGTCGTTCAGGGTGGAGCCGACACGACTTTCTTTATACTTGCCGTTTATTTTGGGGCGGTTGGAATTAAAAAAACCAGGCATGCCCTTGCCTGTGCGTTAATTGCGGACTTTGCAGGACTGATCGCAGCAATCTTTATTGGGTATATGTTTTTTCATTAAGCTAAAAATAGGGCATAAAAAAATCCCCGGCAATGAAAACTTCCTGCCGGGGATTTTTATATCTACTTCAAAAAGAAGTTTACCGGAAAATTACTTGGTAGATTTTACTTCTTTTTCCTTTGATGCATCAGTTTTAGCGCCGGTACATTTGCTGGCATCTTTTTTTGCGCAACAGGCAGCTCCGTCTTTTTTATCAGATTTTGAACAGGCCGCACTGCTTGTACTTTTAGAACAAGCGGCTGTTACCTCTTTTTTAACCGGATCAGTCGTACCCTTGGCGTCCTGGGCATTGACATTAACAGAAGCTAAAGTCATCCCGGCAACCATTACAAACAAATAGATTAACTTTTTCATTCTTAATAATTTAGCATTAATAATAATCATTTCTGGTTCGGATCGGCTGAAATTTCTCCTTTTTCGCCAGCTTAAACCGAAACGGTTTACAATATCCGAGAGAGCGAAGATACATTAAAAGAGGATATTTTTCATTTTCATTAAAAAAAAACAGAATCACCGACATTCCGACTATTTCAATTTGCTGTCTGAAGTACACCCATTGTTCTCCTTTATTCCGCAATTTTCACAACGCTCTACCCCATCCCGGATCGCATTCCCGTTTCCACATGAGCTACGGGGTAATTCACTTCCCG